>QNYL01000004.1 GCA_003973375.1 Flavobacteriia bacterium | reverse complement strand
CCGAAATTAATTTTAATCGAATACCAACATTAATCTTTTGAGTAATCTGATTAGAAATTCCTACATGAAAAATACCTGTCAAACTCCCAATAAAATTTATGTTGCCAAAATTTGTTTTTGTATCAAATCTAATATTCCCTGTTTGACCATAATCCCCATTATAAAAAAAATCAGCAAGATCCTTAGGATAACTGGCATAACCGTATATTTCCTCATACATACCAAAACTCAGATAGTATTTAGGGTTTTTAAACCTCAAACCTGCATTTAAAACCTCAATTCGTTGATCCAGTTTAAAGATATCTTTATCAGATAAATTATATTTATAAACATTTGAAAGCATATCCGTAATACCATCACTATCGGCAAGAACGTTATTATAGGTCATATTTTTATTTGTTGCCCCAAATTGAAAATAGATATTAGACAAAAGAGGCACTCCAAAATGTTTGTCAAAGCTAACAACAGCACCGGGATTTAACATCAAGGTTTGTGGTATTTCATCAAAATCATAAAGGATGTGTTTATTCTGTGCCGAAAGAATTTTGAACAGAAAAAACAAAAACAGGTATACTATCCATTTTTTTTTCATAGGGAGGAGTATTCAAGCAAATTTTTTATAAAGATATTATTTTTTTTTTATCCCCTACAGATATTGCCTTATTTCTGACAATCTGGTAACACTGATGGTCTTATCATCAGAAGTTTCTCCGTTAAATTTACAAAATATAGTTTGCATTCCAACATTCCTCGCTCCAAGTATATCCGCCTCAAAATTATCTCCTATCATCATACTTTCTTCCTGTAAAGCCTGAGCTTTCTCCAGTGCATATTCAAAGATTCTCGGATTGGGTTTCTTAACTCCAACTTCCTCAGAAGTAATGATTTTGTCAAAATACTCCAGTAAATTGGCATTATTCATCTTTTTATGCTGTACTTCTTCAAATCCGTTGGTGATGATATGCATTTTATATTTTGGTTTTAAATAACTCAGAATTTCATGAGCACCCTCAAATAAAGCATTGTTAAAAGGAAGATAATTGATGTATTCCTCTGCCAGAAGATCTATTAATTCATCAGATACCTCAAAATTCAGTTTATCAAAAGCATCTTTTAATCTTCCAAATCTCAATTTGGATTTGGTAATTTTGTCTTCCCGGTACAGTTTCCAATAATTATGATTGATCGGTTTATAGACCTTCATAAATTCGGAGATATCAGCACCAACTTCGTATTTTTTAAAAATATACTCAAATGTTTTACCCGAATTGGTTTCAAAATCCCATAAAGTATGATCGAGATCGAAAAAGATATGTTTTATTTTATTTGACGGCTTATTCATGAAAAGGTTTTATTTTAGCTTACTAAATTAGCTAATTAGATTTGACCAAAAAAAAGTTACATATATTATTTTTAAACAGCTGGTATCCTTCAAGGGTTTTACCTGCTAATGGCGATTTTATTCAAAGGCATGCAGAGTCAGTAGCAACTCAACACCGTGTAACAGCCATCCATGTCGTCACTGATCCGAATATACACCATAATATAACAGATGATAAAATAATTAACGGGGTACGCACATTGATTACTTATTTGAAGCCTGAATCTTTTCCGGGAAATAGGTTAATAAATTTTTACACTGCATATAAAAAACTGATAAAGATGGCAGGCGATTATGATTTAATCCATGTTAATCGAATTTATCCTGCCGGAATTATAGCCCTTTTACAAAAAAAACCATTTATTGCAACTGAACATTTTACTGGCTATTTAGCAGATTTATCAATTAACCTTTCTTATTTCGAGCGCTACTTCGCAAAAAAAATTACAAAAAAAGCTGCTTATATTTGTCCGGTAAGTTATGATCTGGAAAAGAATATGCTAAAACTTGGGTTCAAGGGAAATTATCAGGTAATTCCTAATGTAGTTGATACTGAATTGTTTTATCCACAAAATAAAAGTTCAGAAGTTTTTACTCTTATCCATATTTCCAGTTTAAATAATTCTCATAAAAATATTAGTGGAATTCTTCGTGTAATACGAAAATTACAAGACTATATTTCCGATTTTAGATTTATTTTGGTTGGTCCAAATCCGGAACGATATATTAATGAAATAAAAAGATTAGGGATTCATTCAGAAAAGTTAGAAATGACTGGTGAACTCCCTTATGATAAGATACCGGAGTACTTAAGGAAATCTAATATTTTAATTTTGTTTAGTCATTTTGAAACTTTTTCATGTGTTATTAAAGAAGCTTTTGCTTGTGGTGTACGTGTTGTTAGTTCGGATGTTGGGGGTATCAAAGAATTCTTTCCCTCTGATTTTGGTATATTAGTCCCTAAAAATGATGAGAAAGCTTTTCTGAAAGCAATAATCGAAGAAAAAGAAAAAAATAAACAAATTCACCAAAAAATGCACCAATATTGTATTAAATACTTTAGCAAAACTTCAATAGCTAATGCCTATACTAAACTTTATTTAAAAGCCTTAAAAATTTAATCCACTATGATTAACTGGTTGCTTAAAGAATTCTTTAAAAAACAAGGAGGTCATATCTTTTATGCGACAATCCTGGGAAGATTATTCTCTTTTCTTGCTTCCTGGGTTGCATTACAATTAATTCCAAATTTTGACTTGGGATTAGTTATTTTTGCTCAAAATATTATTGCTCTGATCATCCCAATAGGAGGTTTCGGAGCTACTCAAGGACTTTTAAGATATGGATCTTTAGCAAAAACAAAGAAATATAAAGATACTCTTTTTTTATACACTATTAAAAAAGGTGGAACTTATTCTTTTTTAATTATCCTTATTTTAATTGCATTAAGCCCCCTTTTATCATATTCTTTACCTGCTGCACAAAATTATATTATTGCTATCTCATTTCAAATTTTTAGCCTTTTTTTACTGGAAACCTTAAAAACCTATTATCGGATCATTCATAAAAACAAAATATTTGCACATATTGAAATCGTGTATAATATATTACTACTTATCCTGGTATTTATTGGAAGTTCACTTTTCAATAGTTATGGGTACATTCTGGCTATGATACTAACACCTTTGATTGTTTTTATTTTCTATTATAAGAAAACAAGTATTCTTTTTATAAAAAAGAGTCAACTCCAAATTGCTAAACGAGAATTTTGGTCTTACAGTTTTTATGCAGGCCTTTCAAATGTCACATCCCAGCTTTTAATTGTTCTTGACATCGTTCTAATTGGAGTTATTTTAAACGATCCCGTGAAAGTGACCCTGTATAAATACCTTTCGCTTATTCCTTTTAGTTTAATTTTTTTACCACGCGTATTACTTTTAACTGATTTTGTAACACTTACACAACGTTCTTTAGATAAAACTTTTATCTACAATTATATCAAGAGTTATACTTTGCTATTCACAATAATCAGTGTAACTTTTATTCTTATAGGATGGATATTTAAAACCTTTATTCTAATGTTTTTTGGCAGTGATTTTATCCCCTATGAATCAACCTTTATGACTCTCTTATTAGGTATAACAAGTATACTTATTCTTAGAGGGTTATTTGGAAATTTACTTTCTGTAATAGGCAAAGCACATGTTAATTTCTGGATTTCTATTATTGGAATTTTTTTCAATCTAATTGCAAATTATATACTTATTCCGATTTATGGTATTCTGGGTGCAGCAATAACTTCTGCTATAACGATGTGGCTAACTTCAATTATTACTTCAATCACTTTCTTCATTCTATATAATAAAAAAAATGAAAATTAGTATCCGGAAAAAACTAGCCAAGATATTTCGATTTATTTTAAGAAATAATTTTCTCAAAAAATATTATTTTTTTTTCTACACATATTTATTTAACCCTTATAGTTTATTTAAAGATATCACATTTGAAATTGAAATAAATAGGATCAACTTAAAATTAGATATTAATGATTGGATTCAGCAAAACCTTTATTTTTTGGGTGAATATGAAAAAGCCGAACTTACAGCCATTCAAAAATTTATTAAAAAAGATAGTTTATTTATTGATATTGGTGCAAATTTTGGTCTTTACAGCCTTTTTCTTTCACCTTACATAAGTGAAGGTCAAATAATTTCTTTTGAACCATTTAATCAGAACTTCGAATCATTAGTTTATAATATAAAACTTAATAAGCTATCAAATATTAAGGCCAACAATTATGCTATTGGTGATAAAAACGGTGTCCTTACCATCTATTATAATCCCAAAGAAAATAATTTAGGCATGGCTTCCTTAGAAGAACAACCAGAAAGTATTCAACAGACGACTAAAATAATAAGTTTAGATGAATATGTGAGAACGAACATGTTAAATCAAATAGATGTTATTAAAATTGATATTGAAGGTTTTGAATATAATGCATTATTAGGAATGAAAAACTCTTTAAAAAAATACCACCCTACATTGTTAATTGAAATAAATAATAATCAAAAAAAGAAGCAAGAAATTTTACAATTTCTTAAACAATTAGGATATAAAAGATACTTTATTGATGATCACGGCAACCTTTCTCATATAGAAAAAAACCATAATAGATATAATTATATTTTTACACACGTTAAAAACCTATAAAGACCGTTGCAAAAGGCGATTATTTGTTCAAATTCGACGCCCAAGAAAAATTTAACCCGCAATAAACTTTTATTTATGAGGACTTAAACCTGCCTACCGGCAAAGGCAGGCTCGCCTTGCTGCGAAGCAGGTTTTTGAGTAGGAAGAAGTTGAGCAAGGAATCGTCTTTATTTCATAATTTAAAAGAATATTGCAAGGTCTTCTATAGTATCTTCTTATAATGAAAATACACCTCCTCCTCTGCTCCAAAACTCTTATAAAAACCGGCAACTCCTTCAATCATTGAGCCTTCAAAGTCTAATATAAAACCGGTATTTTGATAGGATTTTATAAGTTCACTTACAATAAAAGAAGGCAGATTATTCTTTTTTGCTTCTGCAGAGGCAACCGGCAGTAAATAGGTAATCCTTTTCTGATCTTTTAAAAACAACAATCCGGCCAGAAGTTTATTTTCCTGATAAACATTCCAGATATGAACAGAGTCTTGCTTCGTATTTAACAGATTTTGAAGTTTTTCAACAGCATCTTCTGAAAGCGTAAAATTCTTCTCTGTTTGCCTGTACATTCCCAAAAACTCCTCTCTGTCCCCTTGTTTATTAATGGTATAGTTACTAAAATCTTTTTTAAGAATTCTCCTTCTGTTCGAATTGAAACTTTTTATTATTATGTCAAGATTTGAATCCAGCGGTAGAATATAATTTGTTCTTTTGGTCAGATATTTGCTTTTAAAATGATTCCCGGAATTGAAATAATAATCTACCAGAGCATATTTTCCGGGTATCTTCTTTATAAATGCCTTTATCAGGTTTTCACTTATCTTTTCATTTGAAAAAATTCCAAGTTGCTGAACCCAGGGTAACAGATAAATATAATTCAGTGTATATTTTTTTCTTCTGGGTAAAGGCATAACCGCTTTATAATCTTCCAGAACCAGCACATCCCAGTCATCTGCAACAGCATCAAGATACCAGCTGCAGGCATAAACTCTGGTGTTCAAAGCATTTTTAACAGCAGTATCATATTTATTACGATCTATCTCCCTGTTAAAAATATACTTTATCATAAATTTAATAAAATTGAATTATTCTGCTTTAAAATGGGCCAACTTTTCAAGCATTTCGACAAACTTATGATCCCAGCCTTTCCATTGTCCTGAGCCGCTTACCGATTCATTGTGAAAAAGAGTGATAAAGGTTCCGTCAACTTTCTTTACCTCATTGGCAAGTTTGTAGATCACATCAAAAGAACGTTTTGTAGAAAGATTTAAATATTCCTTTAAAGTACCGTCCATCACAGCAAAAGGATAAACCTTTAGAGGAGTCTGAATTTCAAAATCGAGATCGTAAAAATAAAAGGGAGTACAGGTTCCCGCCCTGAAGCCATAGTGTTGTGCATAGCCCATGGTATAATCTTCGGTTATTTCCAAATCGACAAGGTTCTGATAAGTTTCGGGTAATTCCATACGGAGATAGTGCTGTCTCGAACGGGTGATTGGAAAATTAACTATATTTTCCATCCTTTTCTTTTCCTTTTTCAGAATTAGGTCATTCTTCATGGAATAATAAGAGGGATGTAATCCTACTTTTGCATAATCTGCCACATCTTTTATAAGCATTCGGTACTTAAAATTATTAAAAGATATATTCTTATCATAAGCACTGTAATCGCCCAGTAAAAAAAAGAAGATCGTTTCTATATTAAATTTTTTCTGCAGATTTATCAGTTTTTTATAGATATCAAACGGATCTTTTTTAAATTTAAATAACACAAAAAAACGTTCAAAAATATCCTGAAAATTTAATTGAATAAGATCTCTGACGGTCCCACCAAACATTCTAACAAGCCCTTTGTATTTGTATTTATAGGCAATATCTATGTCGATAGTTGAAATATACTTAAAAGCTCTGCCCTTAAATTTATAATCGGGGAATTTTTCCTGTAAAAGATCTCTAAGCTTATACGCCCAGATATCAATTACTGGCAGATCCAGAAATTTCTGGTGATAAGCCAGACTTTCTTCGGCAGGAAAACGTTCAAACTCATCTTTTACATGAGGCAGGTATTCTTCATACCTGCTTAAAAGATAAAAACTCGCCGCAAAAATATCAAAAGGTATCGGTGAAGTTGAATTCATCTGAAAAAAACAGGGCACATCATCCCATTTTGACATTTGAATATCAACATAATCTATCCCCTGATGGAAAAGAAAATCATTACTTCTGACAAAGAATTCATTGCCCAACACCTGTTTCGTATAGGATAATTTAATACCGTCATAAGCAATAAATTCTTCTATTTTGGTAGTAAAACTAACCTGAACATTTAAAATCCGGGTAAAGATATGTTTAAAAGTAAAACTTACTCGCGGGGTTACTTTTTGTGTATATACTAAAAGCATAGATCTTTTTATTCAATATTCAAAAATAGTTTTTCTATCCGACTTTATAAAGCTTAACCGCTTAAATTTAGGGTAACATATTCTCATCGGCAAAACTGTAATATTTCCTTTGTGTGATGATAAGATGATCGAGTGTTTTGATATCCATCACCTCACCTGCTGCCTTTATTTTTTTTGTTAAACTGATATCAGAATTACTGGGTCTTAAAGTTCCGGAGGGATGATTATGACAAAGAATGATAGCTGTAGCATTGATCTCCAGCGCCTTCTTTAAAACCAGACGGTTATCTACCAAAGTTCCGGTAATCCCTCCTTTACTCAAATTCATCTTATGCAAAACCTTATTGGAATTGTTCAGATACAATATCCAGAACTCCTCATAAGAAAGATCTCCAATCAAAGGTTGCATCAAATCGAAAACATCCCGGCTGCTTTTGATCTTTGCCCTTCTTACAGCCTCTTCATGCCTTCTCCTTCTTCCTATTTCTAAAGCCGTAATTACCGAAACAGCCTTGGCCTCCCCTATTCCTTTAAATCTTATCAGATCATTTACCGTTAGTCTGCCCAGTTCATTCAAATTATTTTCTACAGAACCCAGAATTCGCTTGGCCAGTTCTACTGCATTTTCATCTTTGTTTCCCGAGCCAAGTAAAATTGCAATCAGTTCAGCATCGGATAGAGATTCCTTTCCCTTCAGTAATAATTTCTCCCGTGGCCGGTCATCTTCATTCCAGTTTTTTATGGTTAAAGACTTGTTTTTCATGGACACCAATATTTTCCTTAAATATATAAAAGAAAAAGAATACATTTGTTAAACATAATCATTTTCATAAAACTTTATTATGAATATTACTATTGCCGGTGCCGGTGAAGTGGGTTTTCATCTTTCGAAACTACTTTCTTTTGAATCTCACAACATCACACTAATTGATAAGGATAAAGAAAGGTTAAGCTATGCTGATACGCGTCTGGATATTAAAACCGTACAGGCCGATGCCACTTCTATTGCCAGTTTAAAGGAAAATGCGATCGATAATACCGACTTATTGATAGCCGTTACTTCTTCCGAAACCACAAATATTACCATTTGTGTTATTGCAAAAAAAATGGGAGCTAAAAAAACCATTGCCCGGATCAGAAATACCGAATTCACTCAGAAAAAGAATGAAATTAATTTTGCCGAACTCGGTATCGATGAGCTGATCTCAACTGAAGAACTGGCTTCAAATGAAATAAAATCACTTATCGATAAATCGGCTTTTCACGACACTCACGATTTTGAAAAAGGAGCACTGACCATGGTTGGAATTATGATCAATAAAAATGCCCCTGTAGTAGGCTTATCTGTAAAAGAGGCCGCTGCGAAATATCCCGGTTTACACTTTATGCCGGTTGCCATCCAGCATACAGAGTCTCTCGAAACAATCATTCCCCGAGGAGATACAGTTTTTAATGCAGGAGATCAGGCTTACTTTATCACAACTCCCGAAGGTGTGGATGAAATTCAGAATCTGTCCGGAAAAATGAGTAAAGAGATCAAAAGTGTGATGATCGCCGGAGGAAGTGGAATTGGTACCAAAACTGCTATTGAACTCTGTAAAAAAGGATTCAGTGTAAAACTTTTTGAAAGAAATAAGACCAAAGCCATTGAACTTGCAGAACAACTTCCCAATGCTCTGGTTATTTATGGCGATTGCCGGGATGTTGAACTACTGGAAGAAGAAAATGTAGATGAGATGGATGCCTTTATTGCCGTTACCGGAAGATCGGAGACCAATATCATGAGCTGCCTTTTTGCCAAATCGAAAGGAGTGGAAAGAACGATCTCACTGGTTCAGAATATAGATTATTTTAAACTGTCAAAAAATATTGGAATTGATACGCTTATCAATAAGAAACTTTTGGCTGCCAACAATATTTTTCGTTACATCAGGAAAGGAGAAGTGCTGGAAATGACCATTTTAAACAACATGAATGCTGAAGTTTTAGAATTTAAAACCCCAGCCGGTTCCAAGATCACAAGAAAGGATATCCGCGATCTTAATTTTCCGAGAAATGCTATTATTGGCGGTGTTGTAAGAAATACTACCGGTTTTATTCCGCTTGGCGGATTCAGAATTCAGGAAGATGATAAAGTTGTGGTTTGCTGTTTGCCGAAAACTATTTCGAAAGTTGAAAAATTTTTTAATTAATCCAATTCCCCTATAATGAAAAAAATCAATTTCAAGATCGTTTTGCAAATGATGGGATTGTTATTGATCTTTAACGGGGGGTTCATGCTGGTTTCCGCTTTAGTAAGTTTGTTCTATCATGAAGAGGCGGCTAAAGGAATCTTATATGCCGGACTAATAAGCATTGGGGTTGGGGGACTTCTACAATTTATTACCAAAGGCTTCAAAAAACAGATTAAAAAAAGAGAAGGCTATCTCGTGGTCACTTTTGGATGGATTTTGATGTCGCTCTCCGGCACATTACCCTACATCCTTTCGGGGTCTATTCCTTCCCTTACCAACGCTTTTTTTGAAACAATGTCAGGTTATACCACAACAGGGGCCTCTATTTTGAATGATATTGAAAGTATGCCTAACGGAATTCTGTTCTGGAGAAGTACCACACACTGGATTGGCGGTATGGGAATTATCGTATTAACCATTGCTATTCTACCATTACTCGGTATTGGCGGAATGCAAATGTTTGCTGCCGAAGCTCCCGGCCCTTCAGCCGATAAATTACACCCTAGAATTACCGATACGGCCAAACGTTTATGGCTGATCTATTTTGGACTAACGCTTTTGGAAGCTATTCTGCTTAAAATAGCAGGAATGGGCTATTTTGATGCGC
>QNYL01000186.1 GCA_003973375.1 Flavobacteriia bacterium | reverse complement strand
CCACATCCATACGTTTGAGCAAAAGTGGCACCATAGATCATCATGATTCCTGCGATCCATTGTGGAAAAAAACCACTGCTGACGGGTTGCAGAGTATGATCAATATTACCTATAACTGGTTGCCACCAACCACCTGGCTGAACCTTTTGGTAAAATGCTGTTAAACGGTCAAAAGGTTCGGGTTCTGTTAGAAAAGTAACTGTAACCCAGGATATAATGGCACACGGTACAATGATTAGCAATTTGTGATGCACCTGCAAGGTCATTCCAAACAAAACAGGTGCTTTTTCAAACAGCACGTAGACTCCGCCAGAAGAGATTGTTTGTACTGCGGCAATAATTTCAAGTACAATTGTCATGAGAAAAGATGTTGCTAGTGCGGTTATCTCACTCCAGGCATTAATTCGCCACCAGAACCAGCGCAGGATAAGCACCAAACCTATTCCAGCACCCATTGCATATATGAATTCCCAGGCTTTGGAGATACTCTGCATTTTTAAAGCAACAAATGCTGCCACTATCATAAGTAGTACCGTAATGATTTTCCCAGCAAAAACATAATGTTTTTCATTCCCATCTTTTTTAATGAAACGTTTATAGATGTCATTTATCAGGTGGGAAGAACGGGAGCCATCACACCGGTGGCAAATCTCGATCCGGTAGAACTGGCCGGAACCATTGTAAAGAGGGCTTCTTTGCACAATGCCGATCAGATTGCCAAACTGGATGTAAGGATCAATGATACGGTATTTGTAGAAAAAGGAGGAGAGATCATCCCTAAGATCGTTGGTGTGGATCTGAGTTTGCGCCCTGAGGATTCGGTTCCTGTAAAATATATTACTCATTGCCCTGATTGTGGTACGAAATTGGTTAGAAAAGAAGGGGATGCAAAGCATTATTGTCCTAATGAATTTGGTTGTCCGAAACAAATTACCGGAAAGATCATTCATTTTATCAGTAGAAAAGCTATGAATATTGACGGGCTGGGAGAGGAAACGGTAGAGTTGCTGTATCAGAACAAATTGATACATAATTATGCTGATCTTTATGAACTGAAAGAATCCCAGCTGATCCCGCTTGAGCGGATGGCAGAGAAATCGGCTAAAAATATTATTGCAGGGCTGGAAGCCTCTAAACAAATTGGATTTGAGAAGGTTCTTTTTGCCTTAGGGATTCGTTATGTTGGAGAAACCGTTGCAAAAAAATTGGCTTTTCACTATAAAAATATTGATAATTTAATGCAGGCTAGTTACGAAGATCTTGTTAATGTTGATGAAATTGGAGAAATTATCGCCCGGAGCGTAATTGATTTTTTTAAGAACCCGATCAATATAGAAATTATCAGCCGCCTGAGATCATATGGACTAAAATTTGCTATTGATGAAAGTGTGTACGAGAACAGAACTGAGAAGTTGAAAGGTCTGAACTTTGTGGTATCGGGAGTATTTGAAAAATTCAGCAGAAATGAACTGAAAAAAACTATAGAGGATAATGGAGGTAAAGTAACCGGATCAATCTCTAAAAAGACGAGTTATATCATTGCCGGAGAAAACATGGGTCCGAGTAAAAAAGAAAAAGCAGAAAAACTGAATATTCCAATAATAAGTGAGGAGGAATTTCTAAAAATGTTGGAATAATTTAGAAATTCAGAACTCTTATCTTGTTTCTTGAGGAATAGATCTTTCCTTCATCATGCAACTGTTTTAGTAAACGGGTGATCACAACCCGGGAGGTGTTCAGGTCATCGGCAATTTCCTGGTGTGTAATCTCAAGGTTTACATCTTTATTGATCTTTACCTTGTCATTCAGATATTTATAAACACGTTCGTTCATTTTCATAAAGGCCAGGCTGTCGATAGATTCTACCATCTCGATCAGACGAAAATGGTAACTATCTATAATATATTGTCGCCAGGTCTTGTAATTGATCAGCCAGGGTTCTATTTTATCTACCGGCAAAAAGATAATCTCAGCATCTTTTTCTACAACTGCTTTGAATAAACTTTTTGAACGATTGAGGCAGTTTACAAATGAAATAGCACAGGTATCTCCTCTTTCGAGAAAATAAAGTACCAGTTCATGCCCTTTTTTCTCCTTTCGGATTACTTTTACCACACCATTCAATATCAAAGGAATATGAGTCATAGTTTCTCCGATATCGATTAAGATCTCATCATTTTTTAATTTGTCAATGTACCCAACTTGTACAATTTCATCAATCAATTCATCTTCAAACATAGATGAAAAATAATCATCCAGCTTCTCTCTTAAAATTATTTCCTGTGTGTTCACTATAAAAAAATGAGTTTTTTTATGATTTTTAACAAAAATAGTAAATCTGCCGTCAAATAAGCAGATAATGTTTATAAAAACATATAATTTTTGACACTATTATAGAAATAAGGTGGGAATACCTTTATTTTTTTGGTTATTAAAAAAAGAAAAACTCTCCGTTAAGGGAGAGCTTTTACTCATTAATCCAAATTAATTACATAAAGAACGTGTGTTTATTTTCTAAGATCTTTTACCATCTGATCTGCACCTGCGCCAGAAACTTGTCATTGTCAATATTGATATAAGTTTCAATATTAGCCTGGTAGTTCAGCTGAACTCTGATCTTGTCGCCTATAAAATAATTTACGCCGAGTGTCATTCTTTCCTGATAACCGATCTCTTTTATACTGGTGTCCTGTTCAAAATACTCGTATTTAAATACAGGCTGTATATTCCATTTTGTATCATACCAGATCATAGCATAGGCTCCGTCTCTTTCTTCTCCCAGTTCCAAGGGTTCTGAACCGCAACCGCCGCCGGCAGCTCTGTTGTAATCGCCTTTATCGTAAATATATTCAGCCTGGATGTGCAGATTGTTGATATCAAAAAGCACATCACCACCATAAGTTGTACGGGTATCGGTATCATTGTTTGGAAATCCGTAACGGAAACTGGCTCCTAACGACATGAAGTCGAAAAGTTTGTAGGTAAGCCTTCCAATGATATCTTTTTTATTGTTGTTGTCCTTAACATTCAGACCTCTTCCGTTCATTACGGCCAGCCGGTACCCTAAACGGTTGTACTTGTTACCGCCAAGTATCATGATACCATAATCTCTTTGAGGGGAAACCAGCTGATCAGAAACTATGGCCCGATCAATCGTGGTCAGATCCCAGCAGGCTTTCACCACTTCCCGGCCAAAGGGCTGTTTAAATGATCCTACGGATATTTTTGCCCAGTTGTATTTTTTCCAGGTAACAAAAGCATCCATTAGATAAGCGCTTCCCACACCTCCTATAAACGGACTGGTTTCGAGCATCATATAATAACCGAAATCGTTTAAAACGGTTCCTCTAACACCGATTCTTGCCCTGCGGAAGCCAAAAGAATTTACAGACGGATCGCTGAGTGTATAATCGTATTCTGGTTGTATATAACCAAAGATCTTAACTTTAGGAGCTTCCCCTGAATCTGATGGTTCATCGGTATCGCAACCCTGAGCAAAAAGATTGTTCATCTGGAAGGCTAAAGCGAGTATAAATAATATTGTGATTCTGTTTTTCATCATCTTAGGATTTAGGTTAACTTATTTAATTAATGGAAGATCCTTTGGAACAGATGAGCCTACACCCCATTGATTCTTTTTCCATGCGTCATTTGAATGATACAATCCGTTCATACCAAATAATAAACTGTATGCATCGTATCCCAAAACTCTTAGATAGGCAGTTATAACTGCTGAAGTTTGACCCGTATAACAATAAGTAACTACTTTACCACTTGAATTATGCCCTTTATAAGTATTGTCGGAAAGGTGGAACGGATTGATACGATAGGCATTTGCTACATGTCCGAATGCTGAATAATCATTGGCATTAAAATAGTTGTTTACAAAATAATCTCCGGGATTATCCAGAACATCCTTTCCTTTAACAGTTTTAAAACCTTCCTGAACAACCTGTTCCACGCGGGCTTTTAAAATTTCAGCACCGTCCTGTGACAAGCTGGAGAGTGTGGGATCATCAAATACATTGTTGGCAGGAGCGCTGGAGTAATTCCAGTTGGTATTATTCTTTGCAACATCACCGATATTGTTGTTCCATGGTCCTGCTGTAGCAGCATTCCATCCGGACATGCCCCATTTTAAAGCTCTGGTATGTGAATATCCGTAAAGGCGTAATAATGAAGTGGCGAAACAGGCTGTTTGCCCGGTATAACATACCATCAGGATGGGTTTTCCCCCTGAATTTCCGGCTTCTGTAAGGATATCTTTAAAAGCAATATTTTTGGCGCCTTTGATGTGCCCTGCATTAAAAGCATCGGCTTTTCTGATATCCAGAATATAATATTTTGCAATAAAAGCATCATAATCTGCGGCAGCAGGAGCCGGGACAACAAATTTCTCTCCGTCAGGATTCACAAGGATATCGCTGATATCCAGTTTATTGGCGATCATATGATCTTTCATTAGCTGAAAAGCCGGGAGTGTTGTTCCTGATCCGGGATCTTCACCTCTGTCACACGATGTAAATAACAGTGAAGGAATTAATAAAAATCCGATTAATAATAATGATAATTTTTTCATAATTGTACAATTAAAGTTAGAAAGCATTTTGATGGTTTGTAAATTTTGTATTTGAATTTTAGAATTATTCCACAACAGGATACATATTTACCTGTTTCTTGGTAAAGGCGTCCAGTCCTTTTGATTTTAACACCTTATTCATAAAGCTGTTGGCTCCATAGCCTATATTGCCTGCCTGATAGCCCAACACATTCAGATAAGCAACGATATAAGCCGAGCCCTGTCCTGTTTGATCGTAGAGCACAACTTTCTTGTTGACAGGAAGCGTGTACAGATCCTGTTCGGTTGAAAAAGAATGGGGTGCGTAATGTACTGCTCCGGGAAGATGTCCCAGCTTGTAAATGTCCTGAGGACAACACTCAATGGTGTAGTAATTACCCGGATTTTCAATAACTTCAGTACTTTTTACTATTGATTCTTTGTAAGGAATTGCAAACCTATCCTCTAAACGTGCTCTCAGGATATCTTTAGGATCTGTTTTTCCGGTATTCAGAACCGGATGTGGGCCCTTGGGAAGTTTAGCATTTTCTGTGGTCTCAAGTTTATTTGACAGGTCGGTCTTAACATTCTTTATCCATGATTTTTCTGCAAAATCAGCCCGCCATGAGCTCATTCCCCATTTCATGCTGTAAACATTGTCATAACCGGCCAATCTTAATAATGATGTATAATACGCCGCAGACTGGCCGGAATAACAAACCAGTACGATCTTATCGTAATTGGTAGGTTCTATTTTATTCTCAAAATAGTTTAACAGCTCAGAAGGTTTAACATTGTGGGCATTTTTAATATGTCCGTATTCAAACCAGCTGTCACTTCTTATATCAATAATATGATATTTCTGGTTCCTGGTGTTTTTCTTCACTTCTTCTGCCATAAGAAGTGATGGTGCGGCTGTATTGATATAATTACCGTTACTTTCAAGATAATTTACCAATACTTCAAATTCGTCAAGATCATTGACCGATCTTTTAACAGGATTTTCTTTTACACTAAAACTGCTTAGCGTTGCACTTAGTGTAATTAGCAGTGCGATTAGATAGAATGATAATTTTTTCATGACGTAATAATTTAAGATACAAATACTTGTGTTTGTTATTAGTATTATAAATTTACGTCCGGATTAAAATCATTTTTATGATATTTATCAATTTTGTACAATATATAATTGATATACATAGTCTTAAATGTTACACAAAAAAGTAATAAAAGTTACACCCAAAAAGTAACAAATATTACTAATATGTATCATATGTAACATATTGAATTGCAGAATATTATTATCTGGCAGAACGGTGTTTTAAATATTTATGTAATAATAATTTCGAAATTTCCAAGGATTTCAGACTAAAAAAATATCCAGTTTTCCTCCTGTCAGGAAAAAAATATTTTTTTATTTGTTGAAAATCAGTTGCATTTTTCGGAATATTTCGGAAATATTGCATGAAAAATTTGTCGTTTTTTATCATATACTCAAGATCTTGTTTTTTGAGGTAGAATTCAAATTTATATGGTTTCTCTTTTAGTTGAATTATTCACTAACTTTATAGAACAATTAGAGTTCATTAATTTTTTTAAAATTAGAATGATGGGCCCTATAAACAGAGTTTAATTTAAAATTTGATATTATGAAAAAAATACTATTGTTAACCGGTGATTTTGCCGAGGATTATGAAACTATGGTACCATTCCAGATGCTTGAAATGCTGGGGTATACTGTTCATGCAGTTTGTCCCGGCAAAAAGAAAGGGGAAACGGTAAAAACAGCCATACACGATTTTGAGGGGGATCAGACTTATACAGAAAAACCGGGTCATCAGTTTGCCTTGAATTATAGTTTTAGTGATGTTAAAGCCGGTAATTATGACGGACTGGTTATTGCAGGAGGCAGGGCACCGGAATATTTACGTTTAAATCCGGAAATTTTGAATATTGTAAGACACTTTTTTGATACAGATAAACCTGTAGCAACGGTTTGTCACGGAGCACAGATCCTTACAGCAGCAGGTGTATTAAAAGGCAGAAAGTTAACAGCCTATCCTGCCGTTGGTCCGGAGGTGAAACTTGCCGGGGCTGAATATCAGGAAATTCCGGTTGACAGTGCCTTTGTGGAGGGAAATTTAGTAAGTTCTCCGGCATGGCCCGGTCATGCTAAATTTATACGTGAATTTTTAAAACTGCTGGGTGCTAAAATAGAAATCTAAAGTGCATAAAAAAACCGGATCTGATTTTGAGATCAGATCCGGAATTAAATAATCATTAAAAACTAAAAACTATAAATCTATTATTTTTATTTTATTTCTGCCCAGTTTTATTTTACCGCTTCTTTCCAGCTTCTTAAGTAATCTTGAGATCACTACACGGGAAGTATTCAGATCATCAGCTATTTCCTGATGTTTGATGTGTAAATTAAAATTACGCATGATTTTTACTTTATCAGTAAGATATTTGTAAAGTCGGTCGTCCAGGTTCATAAAGGCCAGACTGTCTATGGCTTCAACCATTTCGAGCATACGATTGTGATAGCTGTCGACAATAAACTGTCTCCATGATCTGTATTTGATCAGCCATTCTTCGATCTTTTGTACGGGTATCATGATACATTCGGTATCTTTTTCAACCTCACCTCTAAAGATGCTTTTATTTTTATTGATACAATTTACAAAAGAAATAGCACATGTGTCTCCACGTTCAAGAAAATACATCAGGATCTCATCTTTTTTTGAGTCTTCACGGATGATCTTTACAGCTCCATCAAGAATGAGTGGAATTTCAGACAATTCATCTCCAATTTCAATCATAGTTCTTCCCTTATCGTATTTTCTGTATACTCCGATAGCGGCAATTTCATTCAGCAATTCTTCATCAAAGACCATCGAATAATAATCCTGAAGCATATTTAAGATTTGATCCTTATCATTTTCCATTTTCATTGTATTTTAATTATCAAAGATGCTTTATAAAAGCAAAACCTAGCAACCTCCTTCGGGTACTCTTTTCTTCTTTTTCTTAACGATAATTACTTTTTTTGCAGCTTTTGACTTATCAGCCTTTGCAAGCTTTGTTTTTTTTGCAATTCCTGAACTGCTTGTGGCCTTTTTCATAACTTCAGCAAAATTCATTGCAGGTTTCTCAATAGTTACATTATCCACATACAATTTATTATCTTCAAACCGGGGTTTAACACTCAGAATCTTGATATTTTCATATCCAAGCTGATACAACAATATCCAGGCAGAGCTGGCTTCATCAGGATCTTCTCCGTATAAGATAACGGTTTTGTTCTCATTCATCATGTTATCTATAAAAGCAGAACTATCGTCGGTTAAAATCTGTGCTAAGGGGATATTAACCGCATCTTTAATGTGTCCCTTATCATAATCATAAACGCTTCTTACATCTACAAGAACATAATCAGAAGAATTTAATGAATTCAATTGATTAGCAGAAACAATATAATCTTTCTTGACAATTTCTTTTAAAGTTGTCTCTGCGCTATTCTTAAAAATATATTTTGGTTTTTTATAAGTTAAGAATCCAATTATAATAATCAGTAAAAATAATACTGCAGATATTGATATTCTTTTGGTTTTTTCTAATTCTTTCATGATATGCTATAAATAATTAATAATAAAATGAAATTTTAACAACCTCCTTCGGCTACTCTTTTCTTTTTCTTTTTAACGGTAATAACCTTCTTAGGAATTGCTTTTTTGGTTTCGCTTTTTGGAGCACCCACACCAAAATACATTCCTGCAGCCTTTCGGAAATCATATAGTTTAAAGGCTGTTTCCGGCATACTTTCATCAGGATATTTTGGATTGATGATGGTATTGAACCACTCATTGAGTCCGCCTTTTAGAACATAAACACTTTTAAAACCTTTTCTGTTCCCTATTTTCCAGGCCTGATCGGCAAAATAATTGTCATTTGAAAAAAGGACAACATCATAATTATCCTGATCGATATAAGATACATAATCTTCATCCAGTAATTTTTCAAGAGGAACATTAACTGCATTGGGTAAGGTAAATGCATTGTATTCTTCTTCGGATCTGGTATCGATTAATAATAGCGTAGGATCCTGATCGATTATTCTTTCAGCAAGTTGATCTGTACTGATGTATCGATCCGATTTAAGAATATTTAAGACAAATTCCTCAGGATTTATTCCTTCATTATCGATCTTCTCGGGAAGGAAAAATAAACCTGCAGCCATAAGAATCATCAGAACAGCCAGGAATTTATATTCTGTTTTAACAAGAATTTTTTTGCTTTTATAACGTTTTGACATAACTGTAATATTTAGTAAAATACTTTTTTAACTCTTTTCCTGATAATATCAGTGAAATAGAATGCGATGACAGCAATAACGGTGAAAATTAATATAATCCAGTATGGAGAGATATCAAAAGTATCAACCAGAGTAATATGCCCTAAATTGGAACTATTGAAGAAAGGTTCTAACAAGCCAAAGGATTCAGAAAAGATAAATACACCGATCATGATTCCAATAGCGAAAGCAAGGGCATCTATTTTTCCAATACCTATTGCGCAAAGGCTGGTACCGGGGCAATAGCCGCCAAACATAAAGCCGAGGCCCATTAAGGCGCCTCCCACAATGGCAGGCCAGAGATAAGTTGGGTGTACATAAAGTTGTGTGATATCTACCCATCCGAGATAGTCCATATAGTAGAGTCCGATTACAGATACGATTGCTGTAGTAAAGAATAATTTTATTACAGCAAAATCATAGCCATAAAAAACACCAATTATTTTTCTTGATGATGAAAACCCGGAGGCTTCCATGATGTATCCAAAAGCTAAACCTATAAGGAGTGCTATTACAAAATTCCATTCAATTGGAATCAGTCCGTTAGGAATTAAAGGTCCCATAATTTTATTTTTTTAATTAATTAAATCCAATTTTTTCTAAAGAAATAAGAGATCACATAGCCTGTTCCAAAGATCATTGCTACCGTTAAGAAACCTCCTGTAGACAATACAGCCATTCCGCTAAGACCGGCTCCACTTGTACAACCTCTTGCCAACTGAGCTCCCAAACCAAAGAAAACGCCTCCTATTACAGCATAGATCAGTCTTTTCTTACTGGTGATTTTTGGAGAGTGTTCAACTATAGGTGTAAGCCTGTTGGCCATAGCACCTGATAAAAAACCACCTAATAAAACACCTATGGCCTCAAAAACCAGCCAGGTATTCATAGGCGATTTACCTTCTTTAATAAACTTGCTGTAATAAGCATTGTTTTCGGCATGTGC
>QNYL01000274.1 GCA_003973375.1 Flavobacteriia bacterium | reverse complement strand
TGAGCTGTCAGTTTTTGAATAAAAATAAAAAACAGGAAAAATAAACTAAAAATCTTTTGCATCACTCATATAATTAAATGCGCTAAAATATAGAATATGATCAACAGGAATGTTAATAAAAGATTATGCTTTTAGCAGAGGTTTCCTAAATCTCAGATAGATCACAGAATGTATTGTGAGAAAACCAATAAATACTCCCAGGTAAGTGTAAAACAAAACTTTCATAACTGAAATTCCAAAGATTCCGGTATAAAAAGAAGCATAGATCAGTAAAAACTCAGTAAGAATAAAAAAGATGGCATAAAAGATAAAATACTTTCCGTTAAGTCTGATCGATCTCATCATCCAGATAAAGGGTGCAAAGACCCCTAAAAATAAAAAGTGAAGCCAGGCTATTAAAATCATCCTGTGCTGTACAACAAGGTCGGAAAAATACGGAAAAGAGCCTAAGATATTCAGGGCAAAGACCGTTAAAAGAATAAAATAAAAGAATCTGTACTGAAAAGATTGTTCCTTAAACCTATTGTAAAATGTAATATAGACTACAAACAACAAGGTAGATGTTAAACCTCCAATAAAATTTAAAGCAGGATGGTCAAAACTAAAATCGAGTGAATGAACATATAACAAAGCCAGTGAAACTACAATGATCTTAATAAATTTTAACTCGGGAATAATATTTGTTTTCTTGAAGAACAAGGCCTGCAACCATACAAAATAGATTCCAAAGAATTGAAAATGAAGATAGAAAAACACGGCCTGCTGATACCACGGAGATGCTTTCAATCCCATAACTGATAAGGGACCAAGCGCATAGGGCCCGAGGGATGAGAGGAAATGAAAGATGATCCCTGCTTTGATCATAAATAATAATTTCCTGTTTCCTTCCAGACGTTTCCACAGCCTGATCAAAAGAATATAACTTGTCCAGAGATGAAAAGTAGAAAATAAGATCGAATAAAAGCCATAACCCTGATAGAGAAAAGCAATCATCATAAGCAGAACAAATATCTGCAAGGCAATAAAATATCTTTTGGATAAAAGATCAAAACCTGAGGTGAAATTTTGCCAGACCAGAAGCAACAGGGCATTAAAGATAAATCCCAGCATCATTAAATGCGAATGCGCATGCAGCATAAATTTAAAGCTTACCGGCAACTGACCTCCCGTAAAGAAATATCTTAACCAGAGCCCTAAAAAAGCTCCGAGAACACCAAAAAAAAGCGGATAACGTAATTCTTTAATGCTAACCATTATATTTTTAATAAAAAACGCTGAACAGGGTTCAACGTTTTGTAATATTTAGGCTTCTCCGGTAGGCCCGAAGTTTAAGGGTATAGCGGGCTGATCGTAATCTTTGATCTCACCGTGTGCTTTTTCAAAGCGGTGAACATTCTCAGTAAGCGCTTTCATCAGTCGTTTGGCATGCTGTGGTGTCAGGATTATTCTCGACTTCACTTTTGCTTTAGGCGTTCCCGGCATTATATTGATAAAATCAATAATAAATTCAGAAACAGAATGATTGATGATCGCCAGATTGGAATAAGTACCTTCTGCTATATTTTCATCCAGCTGAATATCCAGCTGATTTTTATTCTCTTCTTTACTCATATCAAAGAAATTTATGGCCGGAGACAAACTCCGGCCTTTAAATTATATAATCTCTTCTTCTAATAACGGATCGATGGTAATATCATCAACACTTCCCACAATGATCTTGTCGTATTCTCTCATACCGGTTCCGGCAGGAATTCGTTTACCAACAATCACATTTTCTTTCAATCCTTTCAGATAATCTTCTTTACCGCTAACAGCTGCTTCGTTCAGCACCTTAGTAGTTTCCTGGAAGGAAGCTGCAGAGATAAATGATTTTGTTTGAAGTGATGCTCTGGTAATACCCTGAAGAATTGGTTCTGCTGTTGCAGGAATCGCATCTCTGGCCTCAACCAGTTTTTTATCGTTTCTACGCAGATTTGAATTCTCATCACGCAGGTCACGAACGCTTACGATCTGACCCGGTTTAAGAATTTCAGAATCTCCTGCATCCTCAACCACTTTCAATCCGTATATATTATCATTGACCTCAATAAAGTCGTTTTTATGGATCAGCTGATCTTCAAGGAAATTAGTATCTCCTGCTTCAACTATTCTAACTTTACGCATCATCTGACGAACAATCACTTCAAAGTGCTTGTCGTTGATCTTAACCCCTTGTAAACGGTAAACTTCCTGAATCTCATTTACAAGATATTCCTGTACTTTGGCTGGCCCCTGAATATTCAGAATATCGGCCGGTGTAACAGAACCATCAGATAAAGGCATACCTGCTCTTACAAAATCGTTTTCTTGAACCAGGATCTGGTTAGAAAGTTTGATCAGGTATTTCTTTATATCCCCTAATTTGGATTCGATAATGATCTCACGGTTACCACGTTTAATCTTACCAAATGAAACAACACCATCAATTTCAGAAACAACTGCCGGGTTAGACGGATTACGTGCTTCGAACAATTCAGTTACCCTAGGAAGACCACCTGTAATATCACCTGCTTTACCGGTTTTACGTGGTATCTTAACAAGGATCTTACCTGCTTCTATTTCCTCTCCATCTTCAACCAGTAAATGAGCACCCACAGGTAAACTGTAAGAATGCAGTGTTTCACCGGCTTTATTCTTGATCAATAAGGTTGGAGCAATCTTTTTCTTCTTGGATTCAGAAATAACTTTCTCCTTAAATCCGGTCTGCTCATCCATTTCAATCTGGAAAGTAACTCCTTCCTCAATATCTTCAAATTCAGTAAATCCTCCTGATTCAGAAACAATCACAGCATTATATGGATCCCACTGACAGATCACCTCACCTTTTTTGATCTTGGTCTTGTCTTTAACAAAAATATGCGAACCGTAAGGAACGTTATTTGTACTTAAAGCAATACCTGTTTTTTCATCAATGATCTTGATCTCTGTTGTTCTTGACAGAACGATATCAACATCATTTCCTTCAGTATCTTTTCCTTTTATAGTTTTCAGATCTTCAATTGCAATTTTACCTGCAAAATTTGCAACCATTTTATTTTCTTCTGAAATGTTACCCGCAATACCTCCTACGTGGAAGGTTCTCAGGGTTAACTGTGTACCCGGTTCACCAATAGATTGTGCCGCAGTTACACCAACCGCTTCTCCTTTCTGAACCATCTTGTTGTTAGACAGGTTCACACCATAACATTTTGAACAGATACCTCTTTTTGCCTCACAGGTTAATGCTGACCGTACTTCAACAGATTCAATTGGTGAATTGTTAATGATCTCAGCAATCTCTTCTGTGATAACTTCTCCGGATTTTACCAATAACTCATCATCCACAGGATTGTAAACATCATGTAACGAAACCCTTCCTAAAATTCTTTCTCCAAGACTTTCAACAATCTCATCGTTTTTCTTCAGTGGAAATACTTCAAGGCCTCTTAAAGTACCGCAATCTTCTTCATTAACAATTACATCCTGAGCCACATCAACCAGACGACGTGTTAAATATCCGGCATCTGCTGTTTTTAAAGCTGTATCCGCAAGACCTTTACGGGCACCGTGCGTAGAAATAAAGTATTCAAGAATTGATAATCCTTCCTTAAAGTTAGACAGGATTGGGTTCTCGATAATCTCACCTCCACCTGCAGTAGATTTCTTAGGCTTGGCCATCAATCCACGCATACCGGTCAACTGACGGATTTGTTCTTTAGATCCCCTCGCACCGGAATCAAGCATCATAAATACCGAGTTAAAGCCCTGTTTGTCTTCACTAAGACGTTTCATAGACAACTCGGTTAATCTGTTATTGGTAGAACTCCAAACATCAATTACCTGATTGTAACGCTCTTTATTGGTAAGCATACCCATGTTATAGCTCGAAATGATCGATTCAACCTGAGTATTGGCTTCTTTGATCATATCATATTTTTCCTCAGGAATAATGATATCCCCAAGACTGAATGATAATCCTCCCTGAAATGCAAATTTATAACCCATATTCTTGATCGCATCAAGGAATTTACCTGTTTCAGGTACATTGGTTACTTTTAATACATTTCCAATGATATCACGCAATGACCTTTTGGTAAGTACTTCATTGATATAACCTGCTTCTTTAGGAACAACCTCATTAAACAGTACTCTACCAACTGTAGTATCAATAATTTTCATCACTGAATTACCTTCTTCATCAAGGTCTCTTGCACGTACTTTTATTGCAGCGTTCAGATCAACTTTTTGTTCGTTAAAGGCTATTTTTACTTCCTCCAAAGAATAAAAAGTAGTTCCTTCTCCTTTTACTTTGTATTCCGGAGTGGATTTACGCAGTTTGGTCATATAATATAAACCTAAAACCATGTCCTGAGAAGGTACGGTGATCGGTGATCCGTTAGCCGGATTCAAAATATTATGTGATGCCAGCATCAGTAACTGGGCTTCGAGGATCGCTTCAGGACCTAAAGGCAAGTGTACCGCCATCTGGTCACCATCGAAATCCGCATTAAACGCAGTACATACCAATGGGTGCAGCTGAATTGCTTTTCCTTCAATCAGTTTTGGCTGGAAGGCCTGAATACCCAAACGGTGCAAGGTTGGTGCACGGTTAAGTAATACAGGATGACCTTTTAATACATTTTCCAGAATATCCCAAACCACCGGTTCTCTTCTGTCTATAATTTTTTTAGCAGATTTTACTGTTTTTACAATACCTCTTTCTATCAGTTTCCTGATGATAAAGGGTTTGTAAAGCTCAGCTGCCATATCTTTTGGCAATCCGCACTCATATAATTTTAATTCCGGACCAACAACAATTACCGAACGTGCAGAATAATCAACACGTTTACCCAATAAGTTCTGACGGAAACGTCCCTGTTTTCCTTTTAAGGAATCTGATAAGGATTTTAAAGGACGGTTAGATTCGGTTTTTACAGCAGAAGACTTACGGGTATTGTCAAATAATGAATCCACTGATTCCTGAAGCATACGTTTTTCGTTTCTCAGGATCACTTCAGGAGCTTTGATCTCCATCAGTCTTTTCAGACGATTGTTTCTGATAATTACCCTTCTGTAGAGATCATTCAGATCCGAAGTAGCAAATCTACCTCCATCCAAAGGCACCAGAGGACGTAATTCAGGTGGTATTACCGGTACTACTTTCATGATCATCCATTCCGGTTTGTTTTCTTTTCTCGTATTGGCATCACGGAAAGCTTCCACAACGTTCAAACGTTTTAAAGCCTCCATTTTTCTCTGCTTGGAAGTTTCGGTATTAGCTTTGTGTCTTAACTGATAAGACAATTCATCAAGGTCAATACGCGCCAGAAGATCGATTAGACATTCAGCCCCCATTTTGGCGATGAATTTGTCAGGATCAGAATCTTCAAGATATTGATTTTCCTGAGGAAGTGTTTCAATAATATCGAGATATTCTTCTTCTGTAAGGAAATCCATTTTTTGAAGAGGTTCTCCTTCAATATTTTTTGCAATACCCGGCTGGATCACTACATAACGTTCGTAGTAAATGATCATATCCAGTTTTTTGGAAGGTAATCCTAACAAATAACCTATCTTATTGGGTAATGATCTGAAATACCAGATATGTGCTACAGGAACTACCAGATTGATATGGCCTACCCTGTCTCTTCTTACTTTTTTCTCCGTTACTTCAACACCACAACGGTCACAAATAATTCCTTTATAACGGATTCTTTTATATTTACCGCAGGCACATTCATAATCTTTTACCGGACCAAAGATACGCTCACAAAACAAACCATCTCTTTCTGGTTTATGTGTACGGTAATTAATGGTCTCCGGTTTTAACACCTCTCCTCTGGAGGCTTCCAGAATAGTTTCGGGAGATGATAAACCAATGGTGATCTTGTTGAACTTCTTTACGGTGTATTTATCTTTTTGTCTTGCCATGATACTATGGGAAAGAATTTAAAAATTAAAATTTTATATAGAAGGTAAAGTGCTTTTCAGCACCTTACCCGTTTTATACTTGTTACTCTTCTAACCTTACGTCAAGCCCTAAACCTTTCAGTTCGTGCATCAGTACGTTGAATGATTCCGGCAGACCCGGTTCAGGCATTACCTCACCTTTAACAATTGCTTCATAGGTTTTGGCTCTACCCATAACATCATCCGATTTTACGGTAAGAATCTCTCTCAATGTGGCAGAAGCACCATAGGCTTCAAGTGCCCAAACCTCCATTTCACCAAAACGCTGACCTCCAAACTGAGCTTTACCACCCAATGGCTGTTGTGTAATTAATGAATAAGGTCCGATAGATCTTGCGTGCATCTTATCGTCGATCATATGACCCAGTTTGATCATATAGATCACACCAACAGTTGCGGGCTGATCAAAACGTTTTCCGGTTCCTCCGTCATACAAATAAGTATGTCCGAATTCCGGAACACCTGCTTTTGTAGTCAGTTCGGTAATTTCTTCAAGTGTTGCTCCATCAAAGATCGGCGTAGCATATTTTTCACCTAAGTTCATACCTGCCCAACCCAATACGGTTTCGTAGATCTGACCGATGTTCATACGCGATGGTACCCCAAGCGGGTTCAATACGATATCAACCGGAGTTCCGTCTTCAAGGAAAGGCATATCTTCCTGACGAACGATTCTGGCCACAATACCTTTGTTACCGTGACGACCGGCCATCTTATCCCCTACTTTTAATTTACGTTTCTTAGCCACGTAGATCTTGGCAAGTTTTAAAATTCCTTTTGGCAGCTCATCACCAACACTGATCGCAAATTTTTGTCTTCTCAGATTACCCTGAAGATCACTTAATTTGATCTTGTAATTGTGGATCAACTGATTTACAAGCTGGTTCAGATCACTATCGGTGGTCCATACCCCTTTGGTCAAATGTTCAAAATCAGAAACTGAATTCAACATTTTCAAGGTAAATTTCTTTCCTTTTGGAAGAATCTCCTCACCCAGGTCATTTTTTACTCCCTGAGATGTTTTACCATTGATCAGTGTAAATAATTTTTCAACCAGACGTCCTTTTAACTTTTCATATTTGATACTGAATTCTGTTTCAAGTCGTGCCAGTTCTTCTTTTTCTTTTACACGTTGTGCTTTATCTTTAATGGTTCTTTTGAATAATTTCTTATCGATAACCACACCGTTCAGTGAAGGAGAAGCTTTTAATGAAGCATCTTTCACATCTCCTGCATTATCACCGAAGATGGCACGTAAAAGTTTTTCTTCCGGAGTAGGATCTGATTCACCTTTCGGAGTGATCTTACCAATCAGAATATCACCGGGTTTGATCTCAGCACCGATCCTGATCATACCATTCTCATCAAGATCTTTGGTAGCTTCCTCACTAACATTTGGAATATCTGCTGTAAGTTCTTCAGCTCCTAATTTGGTATCTCTTACTTCCAGAGAGTACTCATCGATATGGATAGAGGTAAAGATATCTTCTCTTACCACTTTTTCCGAGATCACGATCGCATCCTCAAAGTTATACCCTTTCCATGGCATAAACGCCACTTTCATATTTCTTCCCAAGGCAAGTTCTCCTCTTTGTGTGGCATAACCCTCACAAAGCACCTTACCTTTACTTACTCTGTCTCCTTTTTTAACAATCGGATGCAGGTTAATGGTAGTTCCCTGGTTTGTTTTTCTAAATTTAATCAGATTATAAGTTTTGATATCTTCCTCAAAACTTACGATCTTTTCATTATCTGTTCTTTCATACTCGATCTGGATCTTATCTGAATCTACATAAGTTACCACACCTTCGCCTTCAGCATTGATCAGGATTCGTGAGTCTTTTGCCACTCTTCTCTCAAGACCTGTACCAACAATTGGAGATTCAGGTTTCATCAAAGGAACTGCCTGACGCATCATATTCGATCCCATCAGTGCACGGTTCGCATCATCATGCTCAAGGAAAGGAATCAGCGATGCAGAGATCGATGCGATCTGGTTTGGAGCCACATCCATATAATTGATCTCTTTACTCGAAACAATAGGGAAATCCCCCTCTTCACGGGCAATTACTTTTTCCAGTACGATATTTCCTTCAGTATCCAGATCAAGATTAGACTGGGCGATCTTCATATCTTCCTCTTCTTCAGCACTCAGATAGATCGGATCTTTACTGAGATCTACCTGCCCGTCATCAACTTTACGATAAGGAGTTTCAATAAATCCTAAGGCGTTCACTTTGGCATAAACTGATAAAGAAGAGATTAAACCAATATTTGGCCCTTCAGGTGTTTCAATAGGACAAAGTCGACCGTAATGTGTAAAGTGAACGTCACGCACCTCGAAACCGGCTCTTTCACGGGAAAGACCTCCAGGTCCTAAGGCTGATAATCTACGTTTGTGTGTAATCTCGGCAAGCGGATTGGTCTGATCCATAAACTGAGACAGCTGGTTGGTTCCGAAGAACGAATTGATCACTGAAGATAATGTTTTGGCATTGATCAGATCAATAGGTGTAAACACCTCATTATCACGAACATTCATTCTTTCACGGATGGTTCTGGCCATACGGGCTAAACCAACACCAAATTGTCCGGCCAGCTGCTCTCCTACCGTTCTTACACGACGGTTAGACAGGTGGTCGATATCATCTACTTCTGCTTTTGAATTTACCAGATTGATCAGGTTCTTAACTATGGTAATGATATCGAGTTTGGTTAAAACCTTTTCTTCAATACCAATATCCAGACCTAATTTTTTATTCATTCTGTAACGTCCAACTTCTCCAAGATTGTAACGTTGATCAGAAAAGAATAATTTATTGATCACACCTTTTGCAGTTTCATAATCAGGCGGTTCAGCATTACGCAGCTGACGGTATATGTGCTCTACAGCCTCTTTTTCTGAGTTTGTAGGGTCTTTTTGCAAGGTGTTGTGAATAATTGCATAATCACCGGTTTCATTACCTTCTTTATGTAGTAATATAGTTTTCGCTCTGGATTCAATAATTTCTTCAATATGTTCTTTTTCAAGTACAGTATCTCTATCGAGTACGATCTCGTTTCTTTCAATAGAGATTACCTCTCCGGTATCTTCATCAACAAAGTCTTCAAACCATGATTTCAGTACTCTGGCTGCAAGTTTACGACCCATTACTTTTTTGAGTCCGCTTTTTGATACTTTCACTTCTTCCGCCAGGTCGAAGATCTCAAGAATATCTTTATCTCTTTCAAAACCTATAGCTCTGAACAGCGTGGTTACCGGTAATTTTTTCTTTCTGTCAATATAGGCATACATTACCTGATTGATATCTGTTGCAAACTCTATCCAGGATCCTTTAAAAGGAATTACTCTGGCTGAGTACAACTTGGTTCCATTTGCATGGAATGATTGTCCGAAGAATACACCGGGAGACCGGTGTAACTGTGATACGACAACTCTTTCAGCACCGTTGATAATAAAAGTACCGCTATTGGTCATATAAGGAATAGTTCCAAGATAAACATCCTGAACAATAGTTTCAAAATCCTCATGTTCCGGATCGGTACAATAAAGTTTTAAACGTGCTTTTAAAGGAACACTGTATGTTAACCCTCTTTCTATACATTCCAGAATGCTATATCGAGGTGGGTCAACGAAATAATCTAAAAATTCTAAAACAAAATTATTTCTTGTATCGGTAATAGGAAAATTATCCATAAAGGTTTTAAATAAACCTTCTTCTATTCTCTCATCTGATTTAGTTTCTAACTGAAAGAAATCCTGAAATGATTTGATTTGGATATCCAGGAAATCAGGATAATCTATAAAAAATTTTGTTGATGCGAAGTTTTTTCTTTGGTTATTAAGTTTCGTTGCCAATGGAGAAAAATTTAAATTAAA
>QNYL01000114.1 GCA_003973375.1 Flavobacteriia bacterium | reverse complement strand
TGTATCTCCTGTCGGGAATCTCCGGAGACATTGCCTTTCACTATAAAAACAACCGGCAGACCATTTACTACACATTTATGGCCATTGCCCTGATCTTTCTTATATAGGCATTGATCAATTATTTTCGTGATTAACTTTTAGTAAATATTATACATTTAAAATGATTGTTTCTTCACATCCGTCATAACTTACCAGTGCTTATATCATCGTATTGTATTTGAAAAAGAAAGAAGATCTTTGAACAAAATTAATTTTTATCTTGCAATCTTTTATTCATTAAAGCATTAAATCATTCTCTATGGACAATCCACTTTTACAGGATTTCAATACTCATTTTAATACTGCTCCGTTTTCAAAGATCAAGGAAGAACATTTTAAACCGGCTATTATAAAAGCCATAGAAGATGCCCGGGAAGAAATTGATCAGATAGCACAAAACAAGGAGGAAGCCACATTTAAGAACACCCTTGAAGCTCTTGATTTCTCCGGTCAGAAATTAGACCGGATCACAAGTATCTTTTTCAATCTCAATTCGGCGGAGACCAATGATGAGATACAAAAGATCGCACAGGAAGTTTCTCCGTTACTTACCGAATTCTCAAACGATATTACCCTGAATAAGGATCTGTTTAACAGGATCAGTACTGTTTTTAAACAAAAAGACACCCTTGATCTTGATAGCGAACAAAAAATGTTGCTGGAGAAACGCTATAAAAGCTTTGTAAGAAATGGTGCCAACCTCAATGAAGAAGACCAGAATAAATTAAGAGACATTAACAAGAAACTGGCTAAACTCACTTTGAAATTTGGTGAGAATGTGTTGGCTGAAAGCAATAATTTTTCCCTTCATATTACAAAAGAGGAAGATCTGAGCGGTTTACCTGAGGGGGTAAAAGAAGCTGCTAAAATGCTGGCCAAACAAAAAAAAGAAGAAGGGTGGATCTTTACACTGGATTATCCCAGTTATATTCCTTTTATGACCTATGCCGACAACCGTAAACTGCGTGAGAAAATGGCAAAAGCCTTTGGTGCCAGAGCTTTTAGAAACAATAATTTCGATAACCGGGAAATCGTTTTAAAGATTGTTCAATTAAGACACCAAAGAGCTAATTTACTGGGATATAAAACCCATGCACATTTTGTTTTGGAAGAACGCATGGCTGAAACTCCTGAAAAGGTGAAGGATTTTTTAAATGAATTACTCGAAAAGGCTAAACCTGCAGCCCGAAAAGATTTTAGATCGGTTGCTGAGCTCGCTCAAAAAGACGGGATCAAAACCCTGGAAAAATGGGATGGTGCTTACTATTCTGAAAAACTCAAAAAAGAACGCTTTGATCTCGATGATGAAAAACTCAAACCCTACTTTAAACTTGAAAATGTAATTAACGGGGTTTTTACCGTTGCTAATAAGTTATACGACCTGAATTTTGAAGAGATCTTCAACATCGACAAATACCATGAGGATGTAAAAACCTTTAAGGTAACCGATCAAAACGGAAAATTTATCGCTGTTTTTTATGCCGATTTCTTTCCCCGGAAGGGAAAAAGAAACGGTGCCTGGATGACCTCTTTTAAAGATCAGTGGAAAAAGGATGGGGAGAATTCCCGTCCGCATATTTCTATTGTATGCAATTTTACCAAACCCACAGAAACCAAGCCCTCTTTACTTACTTTTAACGAAGTAACCACTCTTTTTCACGAATTTGGCCATGCCCTGCATGGTATGCTGGCCAACACAACTTACCCAAGTCTTTCAGGAACCCATGTGTACTGGGATTTTGTTGAATTACCCAGCCAGGTGCTGGAAAACTGGTGCTATGAGGAGGAAGCTCTAAAACTCTTTGCCCGGCATTATAAAACGGATGAAATGATCCCGATGGAACTGGTAAAAAAGATCAAGGATTCTTCTAATTTTCTTGAGGGAATGGCAACTTTACGTCAGCTGAGCTTCGGCTTGCTGGATATGGCCTGGCATGATAATGACCCTTCGGGGATTGAAAATGTAAAGGACTTTGAAGTAAAGGCTTTTAGAGACACCCAACTGTATCCTGATGTGGCTGAAAATTGTATGAGTACAGCCTTTTCACATATTTTCCAGGGAGGCTATTCTGCAGGATATTACAGCTACAAATGGGCTGAAGTTCTCGATGCAGATGCCTTTGAAGCTTTTAAAGAACATGGAATCTTCGATAAAGAAACCGCTTCAAAATTTAAAGAAAATATTCTAAGCCGGGGAGGCACCGAAAAACCGATGAAACTGTATAAAAAATTCAGGGGAAAAGAACCCAGTGTGGATGCATTGCTAAAAAGAGCAGGGCTGGTATGATTGATATAATGATTGAATGAGGAAATGATTTAAGAATTCTCGGAGTAACTCAGTGTATTTTTCTCTGAGTCTCTCTGTATAACAACTTTTAAAAAAATTCATTTAACCTGGATAATTCACAAATTTTGAGTATGCAGATACAAGGCGTCTAACTTTGCAGATATACTATTGTATCTCAAAAAGTTAGCAACGCAGTAGATGCTTGCTCAAAATTTAAACAATAGCCCAAATTTGGGCTAAAATAAATTTGAAAATTTTCATCATAAAATATTGATATCACGTAAATTGGCGCAATAATATTAGCTTAGCGGTGAATTTTTCGGGTTTAATCAAAGATTAAGAGGTATAAATATTTCTACAGAAAATTTTATAGAACAATTTAGAGATCTTCAAATCCCCTTTCCCCCTTTGCTGAAATAAAGTTTAACACAATATTTTTGTTAAAAAATTATGCAGATTTCTTTAAAGTATTATATTTGACCTGTTATGAAAAAGTGAATTTTATATTAACTTAATCATTGTAACGATGACAAATAGATTAGCAATTCTATTTTTTGTAACATCTTTATGTAATTTTGTTTACTCCCAAGGGAAAGTAAATATCTCAGAAATAGAAGAACGTTTGGTAGGTGGTGAATCTTTGATCTATGCCAATAACACAGTTTTTAATGGTACCGTTTATGAAAATTATCAAATTCCTAAACTGATCTATTCAGTTAAGGATGGTAAAAAAGAAGGGCCTTATACTTCTTATTATATAAATGGTCAGATTCATAAAAGTGCTTTTTTTAAAAATAATAAGCTCAATGGTTTGTATGTAGAATACTACGACAACGGCCAGCTAAAGATCAGTACAATCTTTACCGAAAATAGATACGACGGACCCTATGTGGAGTACTATGCCAACGGACAGGTAAAGATAAAAGGAAAGCTGATCAATGGTAAATACGATGGAAAACTGGTGAGGTATTATGAGAACGGGCAGATAAAAAGACAACTGGTTTTTGAAAACGGTTTACAGAATGGAACTCTGGAAGAGTTTTATGAAAATGGTCAGCTGAAAAACAGAACTGTTTATGTTGATGGAAAAATTGAAGGTCTGAGGGAAAAATACTATCCTGACGGCACTTTATATGTAAAAGCTTTTTATAAGAATAATCTGGAGAATGGTACTTTTGAAAAGTACTATGAAAACGGCCAAATAGAGTTTAAAAGAAATTTCAAAAACGGAATTCAGTACGGAGACAGTGAGGAATTTTATAGTAACGGTCAGCCAAAGGTTAAGAAAATTCTGGTTAATGCCGATTTTTAATCAGGCAAGGTAATTCTGGTCACAAAAAACTGTTTTTAATTTTTGTAATTTTGAAAAAAGACTTATCATTGAACACGAAAATAACACAATAATTAAACCTTTAATCTGTTAAGTATATAAAAGAAAGTATACTTTATTTTTTAAATTTTTTAATTTAATTATTATGAACAGAGTGATCATAGATTATCATAATGTCACTTCTGACCTTATGAACTCAATTAAAAAGCAGTATCCTTACGGTTATTCTGATGAAGATATGATCGTTTTCAGAAATTCCCGTCAGGAGATTATCAAGGCCATTGAAGTAACTCATGAAGATACTGATTATCTGGTAAAGGTAAGCAAACGTCTTGCGCTGCATTTAGACAATCTGAATGATGAAATTGAAGAGATTGATCTTGATGACACTTCGCTAACAGAAGTAGATTAATCCAAAGGGATGATCATCAACGGTATTTTAGTGTTTTCCCTAATACCTCCTGCAATACTACCTCAGATAATCCGCTGAATAAATCCGTATTTCCTGTGTCCGAGGATCAAAGATCTTCTTTTAATTTATCACATTCTTCTAATATCAGCTCAATATTAGGCTCCTGAATTAACAAACCGCTGGCATCAACTCCTTTTCTTTTAGCAAGTTCGGAATAATCGTTTAAGATCTGATTTTCTGTATATAATATTTTGGACCTTTCATCTCTTAACGATTGCTGTCCGGCTTCATAGCCAACAAAATCAGGATCTGGTGCCGAAGCATGTATGATTAAGAGTTTTGCATTATAAGTTTTGGCCATTTCAATACCTTTTTCTACAAAATATTCTTCTTTTTTTTCAATATCCAGAGCTATAATACACCTGACTTGACATTAGTAACCAGATCTTTTTTTCCTTTGTATCTGAAAACAATTTCAATTGTTTTAGCTCTTTTCAGTTCAGAAAGATCCAGATAGATAAAAAGGTAATTTTTACTTACCGCCTTTGAAACCTTTGAGATTGCAACAGAATCATCGATGATCTCCGGATCACATTGAGAAATATTCTTACCATAAACCAGCAACTGAAGGTTATTATTTTGCATACCTGCCCACCAGGAAGGAGGTTCAACACGCCGAATAATCTGAGCCATGCTTATGAACAAGCAATAAAAATAATACAGATATGGCTGCTGATCTTTTCATAGATTGGAAAGCCTGTTTACAATAGGATCATTGAATGCGGAGCAACTGTAAAATCTTTTCCATGGATGATTATGTTTATAGGTTTGTCAGATTCATTGGTAAATTTACAACCTTTATGATCTTTGGAAACCTTAAGGGTTCTGTCTCTGTAATTGATCTTAAAAGAATACGATTTCCATTCTTCCGGGATCTGCGGAGCAAAGGATAGCTTATCATTAAAATTACGCATACCACCAAATCCCTGAACTATAGATAACCAGGTTCCGGCCATACTGGTAATATGGAGTCCCTCATGAACCTCATGGTTATAATCGTCAAGATCAAGACGTGATGTACGTAAATACATCTCATAGGCTTTATTCATTTTATTGATCTTGGCAGCCAGAATTGAATGTACACATGGAGATAAGGAAGATTCATGAACGGTAAACGGCTCATAGAAATTGAAATGTCTTTCAATGGATTCCTGTTCAAAATGATTTTCAAAGAAATAAACTCCCTGTAAAACATCAGCCTGTTTGATATAAACAGAACGCAGGATCCTGTCCCATGACCATTTTTGATTGATCGGTCTTTCAGATGCCGGCAGTTTATCGGCAGGGATCAGTTCTTTATCGAGGAAACAATCCTGTTGCAGATAAACTTCGTATTCATCACTGAACGGAAAATAGAGTCCGTTACTTACTTTATTCCAGTCGTTCAGTTCAGGTTGATTTAAATGGGTTTTTTGAACAATTCTTTTAAAATCATCAGGGTATTTTTCTTTTAGTATTTCAAGGTTTTCCAAGGTATAATCAATGGTCCATTTTGCCAGATAATTGGTATAGAAATTATTGTTGATATTGTTTTCGTATTCATTAGGACCTGTAACCCCCAAAATCACATATTGATCTTTTGCTTTTGAAAAAGAAGCTCTCTGATGCCAAAATCGCGATACGGCGATCATCACTTCCATTCCGTATTCGGGGATATAGCTGTAATCACCGGTATAATTTACATAATTATAAATGGCGTAGATCATGGCTCCGTTACGGTGGATCTCTTCAAAGGTGATCTCCCATTCGTTATGGCATTCTTCCCCGTTCATGGTTACCATCGGATACAATGCTGCACCATCTTTAAAGCCTAATTTTTCAGCGTTTTCTATGGCTTTATCCAGTTGATTATAGCGGTAAAGTAATAAATTTTTGGCAACATTTTTATCTTTGGTACTCATGTAAAAAGGAATACAATACGCTTCGGTATCCCAGTAGGTGCTTCCTCCGTATTTTTCTCCGGTAAATCCTTTCGGACCGATATTCAGTCTGGAATCTTCCCCGAGATAGGTCTGGTTGAGATGAAAAATATTAAAACGAATGGCCTGTTGTGCTTTAATGTCTCCTTCAATAACAATATCAGCAGTTTCCCAGATCTTTTCCCAGGCATCTTTTTGTTTTTGCAACAGATCATTAAAACCTATGATCGCTGCTTTTTGGAGTAATTTTTCCAGAGCAAAGATGAGTTCTTCTTTAGGGTGATTCATAGATTGTGTATAACCACCGTATTTGCAAATTGAAAAAGTATCTCCTTCTTTTACATCGGTTTTATAGCTGTAGGCAATTTTTTTATCTTCTTTTGTTACCTCATACGGGAGTTCGACAGAATAATCGTTTAAAAAGAATTCCATCTTCATTCCGGTACATACATGAAACTCGGTTTTTAGTGTCTTTGACAGGATATAGGCCTCATTCTTTTCTTCTTCGATACCCAGTATTTCCCAGAAGAATTCATCGTAATTGGCATCTTCATTCATAATACCCGCATCAATGTATGGTATATATTCTATTTCTCCTTCAAAATTCAGTGGGGTGATATTGTATTTGATCACACCCAGTTCATTGAAATTGAGGCTTAAAAAGCGTGTAACATGAACTTTGATCAGATCTCCGCCGGATAATTTTGCAGTAAAAGAACGGGTGAGTACCCCTTCTTTCATATTGAGTTTTCGCTCAAAATCTGAAACTTTACATTGTGCAAGATCAAAGGTTTTACCGTTGATCTTTATATCAATACCGATCCAGTTGGGCGCATTAAGAACCTTAGCAAAATATTCAGGATATCCGTTTTTCCACCATCCTACACGGGTTTTATCAGGATAATAAATTCCGCCAATATAGCTGCCCTGAAAAGTATCGCCACTGTAGGTTTCTTCAAAATTTGCTCTTTGTCCCATATAACCGTTGCCGATACTAAAAATACTCTCGGAGGCAGTTACATTTTCTTTATCGAATCCTTTCTCTAAGATCGACCATTCATCAGCTATGATATAATCCTGATTCATAATAAAATTTTTAAGCAATGATCTTTTGAATAAGATCGGGGGTTAGTTCTTTAGTATTTTTTAAACTAATATCAGCGGCATTCAGATGAACAGGATCACCAATACCTATACTGAACATTCCGGCGTTATGTGCCGCTTCGATTCCTGCCACGGCATCTTCAATAACAATACAATATTCAGGATCGGTATTTAGTCTCTTTGCAGCGATAAGAAAAACTTCCGGATCGGGTTTGGCTTTGCTTACGTCATTTCCGTCAACAATGGCAGTAAATTTATTGAGAAGTCCTACTTTTTCAAGGATCAGGCCTGCATTTTTACTGGCCGACCCCAATGCGAAAGGTATTTTATTCTTTTCAAGAAAATCGAGTACCTCAGGTATTCCCGGAAGGATCTCATCAGCAGTCATCTTCTCGATATAGGTCAGATATTCTTCATTCTTTTGCAGCAGGAGTCTGTCTTTTTCTTCCTGTGATAATTCGATTTTACCGATCTTTAATAAGATATCAAGCGAACGAACCCGGCTTACTCCTTTAAGTTGTTCATTTTGTTTTTCTGTAAAATCAAAACCAAGTTCATTGGCCAGATTTTTCCAGGCAAGGAAATGGTATTTAGCCGTATCCACAATAACTCCGTCAAGATCGAAAATAAATGCTTTTTTATTCATAATTAATTTTTTAATTCTACTTTATCATCCACATCATTTACTCTGATCACCGATATGGCTGCGATTAAAAATGAAATACCGCTTACTACCAGAGCCCATATGGCATTGCCACCGTAAAAATATTTTACCATGGATCCGCCGATCAAAGCATTAATGATTTGAGGAATTACACTCATTTAATTACTTTATATGCAAAAATTTAATTATTTATTAGTTCTTTAAATGTATTATTTGTAACAACATTTGTAACAATATTCCAATAAAAAAAGATAAACTGCATAACTTTTATTAAAGTCGGCAGACAATAAAGGTTGCTACACAGTTTATATATGCAAATATAAAAGAAGATTATAGGAAATTGTTAATTCTTTTCTATAAGTTTTTCTTTCAATTTTTAATTGAAACTAATTTGTTTCTATTTGTCATTATCCATGTAACATATGAGAATATGATTTTCTGTTTCACTCTACAAATGGATTATTTCTATTTGTTATTTAAGATCTTTTAAAACATCCAACTTATTAAGCGCACTTGCAAAAATTTTTTAATGATTTCGGTTTCTTATTCTTATCAATTTTCTATAGGGTAATGCAAAAGTAAAAAATCAACTTGATTAATAAAAGATATGTCCGAAAGCACCCTCAAAGTCATGGTATTGATCGTAATCAATGTAAAGTTTACCTTCTTTTACCCGGAATGTGTTTTTATAATTCTCGTTAAGCGGATGCCCCTTGATCTTAACAATCCAGTTGTCAAGATCTTTACCGTTAAAAAGCCGGATCCAGTTTTCCTTTCGATTTGTATTGATCTTGTTTTTACTTCTGTAAGCAGAAATGACAAAAACTCCAGCTAAAAAGGCCAAAACAAGTAAAGCAGTGTCTTTTTCATCTTCTATTCTTTAGCACATATAAAATACCACCCGACAGATGTTTTAAGAAGGCTTCCTCCTGAAAACTTTCCACAGTATGTCCAAGTGCTGTGTAAAACATTCTTCTGTTCCCGTTATCCCTGAACCAGGCAATGGGATGAACTTTACCGTGTTTACCTCCTGAATAGGTGGTTTCGTCAAGATTTAGTAAAACTTTAATATCAGGTTCGATATCTTTAAAATTATACCACTCATCATACCGCACCCAGATTATATCTAAAAAGGATGTTGCGGGATGACTTGGGATGACAACATGGATCGCTGCCGTTTGAGGTTTTGGGTGATCTAAAAAATAAGCTCCCAGTAATTTGCCAAACCAGGGCCAGTTGTATTCCGTTGCTGCAGCACAATGAATTCCGACAAATCCACCTCCATTTTCTATAAAGGATTTGAATTTTTCCTGTTGAAGATCGTTCAGTACATCCCCTGAGGTACTTAAAAAAATAACAGCATCGGTATTTTTTAAATTGGATACCAGCACCTCTGAATCTTCTGTAGCCAGTACCTGATAATGGTTCTTTCTACCTAGTTCTTTAATGCTTTTAATTCCGTCTTCAATAGATTTATGCCTGTATTTTACCGTTTTGGAAAATACAATTACCTTAGGTTGCTGTGCAAAAAACGGTGTAAAGAAAAATATCCCAAACCCAAAAAAGATCAAAAATTTAAAGTTAAACTTCATGTATTGGATGTATTACGGTATTTACAAATATACCTGATTATTTATAAAGTGTTTGAAATGTTTCAATCTGCCTTACCCCAGCCCTAAAAGGTGGCTAATTTCAACATTTTCTCTCCTGACGGACAGGCTGGATTTAGAGTGGGATTAAAAATTTTGAAAATCAAAATGGATTGGCTTAAACCGTTGTGCATTTTAAATAATACTGATTTTGATATTATTAATATTTCTATCAAAAAAAATTTATTAATGTACTGAATGAATACTATCAGTGCAGTTATTTTTGATAAGATTCTGGTTTTGAAACCACTAAAGCTTTTTGCATATTCCTTCTAATCATAAATTGATCACAGAATTGAGAAAACAGGGTTTCAATACGTTTTCTGCTTTTTCTGAATATATGAGGTTGAGATTTGTAATCTTTTTGATTTTTTCTCATGGGGGTATTAAGCTTGATATTGCAGGTCTCAAATAAATTGAGTTGAATTTCACTTGATAAATAACCCTTATCACCAATGATCGTACAATCACTCATCTGTTCTTTGATATCTTTTAAGTAATGAATGTCATGAACTGAAGCTGGACTCAGATCGATACTTTGAAAGACCCCGCTCACAGAGCAAACCGCATGTAACTTATAG
>QNYL01000194.1 GCA_003973375.1 Flavobacteriia bacterium | reverse complement strand
CTGTTTCCTATCTGTACTGGTTCCTGGGAGCAATGGCAGCCTTATGGGGATACAGTTTTTACCGGAAGAAAAAAAGATCTGAAGAATAAAAGCAGCGATACGTTTTGAGTCTGATTGTTCATCCTACTTATTTTTCGCCTGTAATTCAGTATGTTGCTATGGTAAATTCTGATGAGGTGATCTTTGAGAAGGAAGATCATTACCAAAAGCAAACTTATCGCAACCGCTGTTATATTTACGGTGCTAACGGAAAACAGATCCTTACGGTGCCCGTTCTGCATAAACGTAATTCAGGACATCCAAAGACAAGGGATATCCGGATAGATAACAGCTTTCCATGGCAGGTTCAGCATTTAAAATCAATTCAGACCGCATACAGGTCGTCACCGTTCTTTGAATATTATGAGGATGACCTGATTCCTGTTTTTAAGAAAAAATTCAAATTTTTAATTGATCTTAATCTGGAAACAGATCAGGTGATCTCAGAACTGCTTGATCTGGAGATTAAAAAGAGTTTTACAGAAACTTATATCGCTGAATATCCTGAAGATCAGGATTACAGGTCTTTGGTAAATGCCAAAACCGGAACTACTTATGATTTAAAAAAATATCAGCAGGTATTTATGGGAAAACATGGCTTTATTTCTAATTTAAGTATCCTCGATCTGCTTTTTAATGAAGGAACCAATGCTTTAGGCTATCTGCTTACTCAAAATTTAAACAATAGCCCAAATTTGTGCTAAAATAAATTTAAAAATTTTCATCATAAAATATTGATATCAAGTAAATTGGCACAAAAAAAATAGCTTAGCGGTGAATTTTTCGGGTTAATACAGTTGCTTTTTTGAGTCCGGTTTTGAGAAAAAGACTTAAATTTATAATCCTAAAATAAAAAATAAACAACATGCGAAAAGGTATTTTTACTCTGGTATTAAGTTTAATAAGTGTTATTGCATTTTCTCAGCAAAAGAGCGAGATCAGTAAGATGTCTTATTCACAAATAGATACATTATTGCGTTCGGTAAGCCATAAGAATTTGAGCATTACAGAAAGAATGAACCTTTATTCCAAAATGTTTATGGGTATGAAATACGACCTGAAATGTGTTGGAGATGGAAAATATTCAATTTATGAACCCTGGCCCCTGGTAAATTTTCAGGGAATAAACTGTATGGCCTACTGTGAGCATGTGCTTGCTATGTCAATTTCTGATAACTGGGATAATTTTTTTGACAATTTACAAATGATCAGATATAAGGACGGTATCATTGGAATCAAAACACGAAATCATTATACCATGGCAGACTGGTTGCCTGAGAACAACTGGCTTTTAGAGGATGTTTCGGCCGAAGTGGGAAAAGAATATGTGTCTGCTGTTACCAGAACGATTTCTCATAAGAAATTTTTTAAATCAAAGGGTATAAAATACCTTGATTATGTAAAGGAAGACCGCACCATGAAGGTGGATTATATACCCCTGGCCGATTTTGGTAAAATTACGGGTAATTTAAAGACAGGCGACATTCTGGTTTTGCTGCTTAAAAATGCCGATGATATTTTTGCGGCTCATATGCTTATGGTGATGAATGATCATGGCAAAAAGCTTATTCGTGAGGCAACCAGCAGTGTTATGAAAGTTATTGATACGGATATAGATCAATGGATTCAATACAAACAAAAGCATAAATCAGATAAATATATGGGTTTATCGGTAATCAGGGTTAAGGAAAATTTGAATAAAAAAAATGAAATCATTCTACCTTGGAAAATAAAGGATCTAAAGCAGTAGTCTTATTTATCTGAATATTTTGGCCCAATAATGATCAGTAAAAAAGAGGCTGTTATAAGTCCTTTATTTCTTTTTGCTTTCTTTTTTTCCGTATTTATGCTTGTTGATCTCATCCTGAAGTTCACGTCTAACCTTTTGTTCTCTTTCTATGGCTACACGTTTATAGTTCTCAAATTCTTCTTCGGTTTCATTGAGTAATTTCTGTGCCTGTTTGGTAAGTATATTGCTGCTTTTGAAGCGGAAAATAAAAAATAACAGGAAGGCAAGTAGACCGAAGATCAATGACCACATTAAAGTATTATAGCTTACTTTGCTCATTTGAATACCTAAAAGACTCATGCTGTCCTTTTCTTTGGTAATGTCTATTAGCTTGTCGTTGGTATTCTTCAGATTCTCTTTTAACGAATTGATCTCCTTTTTTTGGCTTTCAATTGTAGAATTGGTTTCGTTTATTTTTTTATATGCAGATTGTAGTGAATCAAGTACATTGCCTTTTATTTTAAGAATATCTGCAATTTTAACTGATTTAACCGATTTATAGGTGTAAGATTTTCTATAGAGATAATCGAACTGGCTTTCAATGGTACCGCTGTTCAACGATCCTTTAATAGGTTTTCTTTTCTTAGTTTGTGCAATTCCGGAAGCAAAAATACCAAGAAATAATACGAATAGAAGCTTTTTGAAAAATTTCATTTTAGGTTTGTTATTGTTAAAAGATTAAAAATAATAAAAAAGTTAAATATATTTTAATTTAACTGAAAAGTTGTCGAAATTTATTAAGCTGTTTTCTTTTGCAAAACTACTGAATGATAACGAGAAAATATAATTTTTATTTTAAAGCTTTTCGTAAAATACTCACCGGATGTTCTGCTGTTCTGTGTGTTCCGTCTTTGATCTGATGACGACAACTGGTTCCTGCTGCAGCAATCTTAACTGAACTGTCTGTTTTTCTGATCTTTGGGAAAAGACTGCCTTCTCCAACCTTCATACTGAACTCATAGTGTTCTTTTTCATAACCGAACGATCCTGCCATACCACAACAGCCTGTATTCATTATAGTTACCTTATAGTTTGTAGGTAAGTTAAGCATGGTAAATGAATGTGATGTGCCGGATAAAGATTTTTGTTGACAGTGACCGTGAACCTTGATTACTTTTTTCTTATCGGTAAAGGATTGAGCTGTTATTCTGCCTTTTTCAATCTCTTTTTTAATGAATTCCTCAATGGTAAAACTGTTTTTGGCCAATTCCTTTGCTGCTTCCTTGTCATCAGCAAGGCGGATAAATTCATCTCTGAAGCCCAGAATTCCCGAAGGCTCGAGTCCGACCAATGGTTTATCAGCAGTTACAAGATCCTTAAAATGATTGATGTTGGCATCGGCTATCACTTTGGCTTTGTCCAGTAAACCCTTGGAGATAAAACTTCTTCCGCTTTCTTCATGTTTGGTAACTATAACGTGATACCCCAGAGCTGTCAACAGCTCCATAGCATCAATACCAATATTTACATCGTAAAAATTGGTGTATTCATCCATAAAGAGATAGATACTTCCGTTTTTGGCATCAGAATTATTAAATTTCTTTTTGTTCTTTTTATACCAGCTGAGGAAAGTTCTTTTGGCTAATTTAGGGATACTCCTCTCTTTGGCTATACCAAAAATACTTTTCGCCATAGGGGTATTTAAAATGGCATTGGTCAGGGCCGGAGTGATGCTTCCCAGTTTGTTCCATTTTACATTTTCGGCAAACATCTTTGCCCGGAAACTCATACCATGAACTTTCTGATATTGGTAGAGGAACTCGGCCTTTAAAGCTGCAATATCCACATTGCTCGGACATTCAGAGGCACAGGCCTTACAGCTTAGGCAGAGGTCAAAAACCTCTTTAAGCTCTTCGTGATCAAATTTATTAATCTGATCAGAATTGGTCAGGAATTCGCGTAAAGCATTGGCCCGGGCCCTGGTGGTATCTTTTTCATTTTTGCTGGCACGATAACTCGGACACATAGTACCACCTGCCGAAACAGGTTTACGGCAATCGCCGGAACCATTACATTTTTCAGCAGCTCTTAAAATTCCCATCGAGTCGGAGAAATCCTGAATGGTTTCTATTTCCGGTTCCACCCTGCCAGGCTGGTAACGTAAATTTTGATCCATTGGGAGTGCATCAACAATCTTACCTTTGTTAAAGATGTTATCCGGGTCAAAAGTATATTTTACCTTTCTGATCAGTTTGTAATTCTTTTCACCAATCATCAAAGGAATAAATTCGGCTCTTACAATACCGTCTCCGTGTTCTCCACTTAAAGATCCGTTATATTTTTTTACCAGTTTCGCCACATCGGTTGTGATAGAACGGAAAAGTTTTACATCCTCTTCTTTTTTCAGGTTCAGGATGGGACGTAGATGGATCTCCCCGGCACCGGCATGAGCGTAATAAACGGCATCCTGTCCGTACTCCTTCATCATATCGCTAAACTGACTGATATAATCCGGAAGGTCTCTGTAATCAACAGCCGTATCTTCAATACAGGCCACCGCTTTACTGTCGCCAACAATATTACCTAAAAGTCCCAGACCGGCTTTTCGTAATTCAATGGCTTTGTCAATATCATTCCCGATCAGTTGTGGGAAAGAATATCCAAATTTATGTTCTTTCAGATCTTTGATCAATTCTTCTGCAAGGATCTTTGTTTTTTCCGGATCATCGGAAGATACTTTCAGCATCAGTATGGCTTCGGGATCTCCCTCAACAAAAAACCGGTTCTTGATCTGCTCCCGGTTATTTTTGGTGCAGTCGAGAATGGTCTTGTCCATCAGTTCACACATGTAAAGATCATGCTGCATGGCCACCACTACGGCTTTCATGCTTTCATTCACCGATTTAAAATGAGCAGCCACAAGAATACTTTCTTCCGGTGGAATTTCATCCAGCTTTAAGGTGATCTCCGTAGAAAAAGCAAGGGTGCCTTCACTTCCGCAAAGTACTTTTCCAAGATTGATTTTTTCATCCGAATCACTAAAAATCTCGGTATGTATCAAGTAATCGATCGCATAACCGTTATTTCTTCTGTGAATTCCTTTTTTAGGAAACTCCTTATCGATTTCTACCTGCACTTCAGGTTTAGAAAGTTCACTGTATAAGGTTTTATAAATTTTATTCTCTAAAGTATTTCCACGGGTCTTTTGCTGGAATTCTTCTTTGCTCAGTTCGCCGAATTCCACTTCAGAACCATCGGAAAGTATGGTTTTTATAGAAATGATCTTATCACGTGTAACACCAAATTTAATGCTTGTGGAGCCTGAGGAATTATTTCCTACCATACCACCTATCATGCAACGGTTTGTGGTGGAAGTGTCGGGCCCAAAGAAAAAGCCATAGGGTTTTAGAAAATTATTCAGTTCATCACGTATTACACCGGGTTGAACAGTAACCGTTTTTTCTGCTTCATCAAATGCGAGGATCTTTGTAAAATATTTTGAAGTATCAACAATGATTCCATCGCCCACAACCTGTCCGCCAAGCGATGTTCCGGCAGTACGCGGAATTAAGGTAATCTTTTCTTTTCCAGCAAATTTTATCAGGGTGATCAGATCTTTTTTGTTTTTTGGATAGCATACCGCTTTAGGCAGGATTCGGTAAACAGAACCATCCGTGGCGTAAATACTTTTTAAAAGATCATCGTAAAATAATTCTCCGTTTAGCTCGGTTGATAATTGCTGTAATTTTTGATTTAAAGACATATTTCAGATTTTAAAAGCAGATCATGTTACTTTTGTGCCGTTTTTTGCATGTTTTTGCGGTTGTAAAAGTACAACATCTTTATCATTTTGTATGCCTAATATCAGGCATTCACTTAAAAAATTTGAAATTTGCCTGGGTTTAAAATTGATTACGGCTACGACTTGTTTATTTAAAAGCTCTTTTTTAGTGTAGAGCGTGGTAATCTGTGCACTTGAAGTTTTAATACCAAGTCCGCCAAAGTCAATTTTCATACGGTAAGCAGGTTTTCTCGCGCTTGGAAAATCTTCAATTTCAATAATCGTTCCGATACGAAGGTCTGTTTTTAAAAAATCATTAAAACTGATGGCCGTTTTTTCTTTCATAAGTGATGTAAATATAATAATCTGATCGGAATTTATAAAAATATTGGTTTAAATAAAACTGACTTTCTGTATCTTTACAGTGATAAATCTTATATGATTTAAAACCTAAATTTATAAAAAAATGGCCAATACACCTTCAAATATGCTGGAACTGGGAACATCAGCTCCCACTTTTTCCTTACCCGATACGGTTTCCGGTAAGATAATGGATCTGAACAATTTAAAAGGAGAAAATGGTACTGTTATCTTTTTTATCTGCAATCATTGTCCGTTTGTAATTCACGTCAATCAGGAGCTGGTCAATATGGCAAATGATTATAAAGAAAAAGGTATTTCATTTGTTGCCATATCTTCCAATGATGTAGAGAATTATCCTCAAGACAGCCCTCAGCTTATGAAAGAAGTTGCTGAAAAGATGCAATATCCTTTCCCCTACCTTTATGATGAAACACAGGAAGTTGCTAAAGCTTATGATGCTGCCTGTACTCCGGATACTTACCTGTTCGACAAGGATCTGAAGCTGGTTTACAGGGGTCAGATTGATAGTTCAAGACCTAATAACGGAATTCCGGTAACGGGAAATGATCTGAGAAAAGCTATGGATCAGCTATTGGCAGGGGAGGAGATCTTTAAAGATCAAAAACCCAGTATCGGCTGTAACATCAAGTGGAAAAGCTGATCTTATTATAGCATTATAGCATTAACTCATTTAAGCATTACCTCATTATCTCATTCAGTCCTTTCTGACAATCCGGTAAACAGGATATTGCAGATAGGCTTTTTCCTGATATTTAGAGTTCGTGTAGATGTAATTTAGCTGGGCATACCAGTTCTGTGAGAATTTTTTATCACTTCTTTTCTTTTCTTTAAAACTCTTTTTTAATTCAGGATTGTTTTTCAGGATCTCAACGGCGAGATCTTCAAAAACATAAGGTGAAAAGCCTTCTTTTCTTTGCAATATGGTATCGAAAAAGTTCCAGTTAAAAAAGGAATCGGTAGCTTCGGGCTCAAGTGTTTCGAGAAGATATCTCACTCCTTTCTGATCGGTGGGAACTACAAGATCGCCTTTCCTGAACTTTTTCTTTTCAATAGTTTTAGAAACCTGGGTATTGTAATGTACATAATGCCCTTCAAAAACCTTTCCGGAAGTCTTATAATCGGCAATATGATAGTTCTCAACTTCAATAACCGTGTCAGTTGTCAAAGGATAAAAGTAAATATTGTTATTTTTTAGATGTTGAATGATTTTCAACCATCCTTGTGGAATGATATAAGCTTTGGGAATTACAATCTCTTTTTTAGGTTTAAAAAAATTGTAATAAGTAATAGGTTTGGTGAAAGGTTTGGAACGATCGTATTTCAGTCGCTGTAAACCGGTTACCTCACTTTTAATACGTTTCCCTTCAAAACCTTTAAATTGTAAAGTAGAGGTTTTGCTGCTGTCGATCTGCCAGAGTATCGGGTATTTATCTTTACGGATCACTTCCTTATAGGCATTCTTTCTGATTTGACGGATCTCTTTTCCGTTCTTCACAAGGAGATCCAGTGCGGTCAGCATAAATTGATAAGTCCCTTTTACACGAATATCATAAGGTTTTAGCATATGGGTTTCCACCATCATTCCAATCGAATTGAAGAGGGTAGTATATCCGGTAGAATATCTGGGAGAATCAAAGAACTGAGAAAAACTTCCTTCAGGAACACGATTAAAAACGTTTACATAAGGTGTAATATCGTATTTCTTTTGTTTGAGTTCACGTACAAGCTCGGGTGCAAATTTCTGATGCAGGAATTCCCCTGCTTTTCCTCCAAGCTTATTGTGCTGGGTGAGTAAATGTGTGAGAACATATTGATAATCAGCGCCGTTGCTTACGTGGTTATCGATAAAGATATCCGGATCAACCCAATGGAAGATTTTACTGAAAGCAACAGAATTTTTGGTATCATTCTTAATAAAATCACGGTTCAGATCGAAATTCCGTGCATTTCCTCTGAAACCATAGGCCAGGGGTCCGTTTTGATTAACCCGGCTGCTGCTGTTACGGTTCAGGCTTCCTCCAACATTGTAAACCGGAATTACAGCAATGATAATATTTTTAAATTTTTCTTTAAGTGCTTTATTTTGAACGATGTTCCTTAACATCATCATAGAGGCGTCTATACCGTCAGGTTCACCGGGATGAATGCCATTATTGATGAGAATAGTATTTTTTTTTGATTTTTTGATCTGTTGCGGAGTGATCTTTCCATCATAATTAAAAAGGATCAGTTGCAGGGGTAAACCAGAATCGGTTTGTCCCGCCTCAAAAAGAGAGATCTCCCGGTAGGTATTTGCCAATTCTGTATAAAAATCGATAACTTCCTGATAGGTGGCAGTTTCTTTACCCTTGCTCTTTTCAAATTCCGTTGTAAAATTTTGACCCTGAGTAAAATGGAAAGTAAAGAAGAACAGAATTATAATTTTTTTCATTTTTTTCCAGGATAGAATTATTGATGAACAGCTTTGGGTACCAAAAGAGAAACATCCCCTTTATTTTTGATGATATCTCTTACAATGCTTGAGCTGATATAAGAGGTATCGGCGCTGGTTAACAAGAAAACAGTTTCTATTTTAGACATTTTTCTGTTGGTATGAGCAATGGCTTTTTCAAATTCGAAATCGGCAGGATTACGCAGTCCTCTTAAAATAAAATCACTGTCAACCTTTTTGCAGTAATCAATTGTAAGTCCCTGATAGGTATCTATTTTGATCTTTGAAACACCGGCATAGGTTTCTTCAATAAATTTTCTTCTTTGTTCGAGTGTGAACATATATTTTTTAGAAAAATTTGTCCCAATGGCAATGATGATTTCATCAAAAAGAGGCAAACCTCTGTCGATAATATCTTTATGACCTAATGTTAGCGGATCAAATGATCCCGGAAAAACAGCTCTTCTCATGTTGTTATTTTTTTAATTTTATTTCAAATACTCAATGTGTTAATGTGTCAATGATATAATGCTTTAATGATGTAATGTGAGAATACTTTAATATTTATCACTCAAAACTCAAAACTTATAATTCAAAACTATAAAGTCATCACTCAAAATTCATCACTCAAAACTAAGAACTCATCACTAAAAACTATTTCAAAGCCATCTCTACGGCATTGCCAAAAAGTTCTTTTAAACTGATTCCTGCGGCACGGGCCTGTTTGGGCAGAATACTTTCCGAGGTAATTCCCGGTACCATATTCAGCTCGATAAAAAAAGGCTTGTCACCTACAATGATAAAATCGGCTCTTGAGAGTCCGCTAAGATTCAGTACTCTGTAGATCTTTTCAGCAGCGGTGTTTACATTACTCTCCTGTTCTTTTGAGATACGTGCCGGAGTGATCTCCTGCGATTTGCCCAGATATTTTGCATCGTAATCAAAGAACTCGTTTTCACTCACGATCTCGGTAATTGGTAATACCTTGACCTTATTTTGATATTCAATAACGCCAACAGAAATTTCAATTCCTTCTAAAAATTGTTCTATCAGGATCTCATCATCTTCTTTCATGGCAATTTCAATAGCCGGTATCAACCTCTCAACGGATTTAACTTTAGAAACTCCAAAACTTGAACCTCCGTGATTTGGTTTTACAAAACAGGGCAATCCTACTTCTGCAATGATGGCTTCAGGGTTGATCTTATCTCCTTTATTAAGATAATGTGATCTTGCCACATTGATTCCGAAAGGTTTTAAAAAACTCAGTGTATCCCTCTTATTAAAAGTAACTGCCATCTGATAAAAAGGAGCCGAGGTATGCTTTAATCCGAGCAGATCAAAGTATGCAAGTATGGTTCCGTCTTCTCCCGGGTGTCCGTGAATGGCATTAAAAATACAATCGAATTTAATTTTATAGCCGTTAACAGTAGTTGTAAAATCACCCACATTTACTGGATGTTCAACTTCATTCTCATCTACATAAACCCATTTCTCCTTTAGGATCAGTATTCTGTAAAGATCGTATTTTTCAGTATCCAGATTTTGATAGACCACATTACCACTTTGTATAGAGATCTCATATTCACTTGAATAGCCTCCCATGATGATGGCAATACTTTTTTTCATAAAAATCAATTTAGTATAAAAACAAACTTACGAAAAAAGAATCAATTTAATTTTGATATTGGTAAGGTGTTTCTTTTTGATTTGTAATGAATATTGTATCTCCAGGAAATTTATTTTTTTGTGCGTTTATAATCAATGATATCAAAAAAATCAAAAATTATAATTTAATTGCATCCATTTTGAAATGTATTTTTTTCTATGAAAACAGTAACTTATTTTACTGATTATTAAATGTTTAATGCTTTATAGAAAATCAGCAAGCTCTACTTAAATCCTTTTGTCTGTATCTTTTTCTCTT
>QNYL01000116.1 GCA_003973375.1 Flavobacteriia bacterium | reverse complement strand
TTGTCAGATAAAAAAAGCAGCCCTATTTGGACTGCTTTTGTATCTTATAGATATTATTCTTTAGCTTAAAGAGGCAACGTGTTTGGTTAATTTAGCCTTTAAGTTTGCTGCTTTATTCTTATGAATTATATTTTTTTTAGCCAATCTGTCAACCATTGAAATTACTTTCGAAAGTTGCTCCTGAGCCTCTTTTTTATCAGATGTATTACGTAATTTTTTTATTGCATTACGGGTAGTTACATGCTGATATCTGTTACGCAATCTTTTCGTTTCGTTACTTCTGATTCTCTTAATTGCTGACTTATGATCTGCCATTTTGTTTAATTTTAAATTAAAAAAACCTTTTTTAGGTTATTTGTAGCCCGTAGGGGAATCGAACCCCTCTTACCAGGATGAAAACCTGGCGTCCTAGCCGATAGACGAACGGGCCATTATAGACTTTCGTTCTAAAAGCGAGTGCAAAAATAAAACAAATTTTCAACTCTGCAAGTTCTTTTTTAAAAAAATTAATATGCTTTTGAAAAAAGTACTCTTTTAGAAGATTTCTTTCCGCTAAATACACAAACACCTTCTTCTTCTTTAGTATCTAATGGAATACATCTGATGGTTGCTTTGGTAATCTCTTTTATTTTTTCTTCAGTTTCTGCAGTGCCATCCCAGTGCGCTGAGATAAATCCCCCTTTCGTTTTCAAAACTTCTTTAAATTTTTCAAATGAATTCACTTCGGTGATATGATCTTCCCGAAAATCATAAGCTTTTTTATAAAGATTTTCCTGAATCTCATCAAGTAAACCTGAGATTCTCTCTGTCAGATCCTCCTGTTTTACAATCTCTTTGGTCAATGTATCTCTTCTTGCCAGTTCGGCATTGCCATTTTCAAGGTCTCTTGGTCCTATTGCAATTCTTAAAGGCACTCCTTTCAGTTCGTATTCGGCAAATTTCCATCCCGGTTTATGAGTCCGGCGGTTGTCGTATTTAACAGATATTCCAATTTTTTTCAAGCCTTTGGTAATCTCATTTGCTTTTTCCGAAATGGCATCATACTGCTCATCAGTTTTATAAATAGGAACAATAACAACCTGTATCGGCGCAAGTTTTGGAGGCAAAACAAGTCCGTTATCATCACTATGTGTCATAACCAAAGCTCCCATCAAACGTGTAGAAACTCCCCAGGAAGTTGCCCATACATATTCTAGTTTTCCTTCATTTGAAGTGAATTTCACATCAAATGCTTTGGCAAAATTTTGTCCCAGAAAGTGAGAAGTTCCTGCCTGCAGGGCTTTCCCATCCTGCATCAAAGCTTCAATGGTATAAGTATCCAAAGCTCCAGCAAATCTTTCACTTTCTGTCTTTGTACCTTTAATAACAGGCATGGCCATAAAATTTTCTGCAAATTCGGCATAAACCCCCTGCATTTTCTGCGCTTCTTCAATGGCTTCTGCCTTGGTAGCATGGGCTGTATGACCTTCCTGCCAAAGGAATTCGGCTGTTCTTAAAAATAATCGTGTACGCATTTCCCAGCGTAAAACATTAGCCCACTGGTTGATCAGTAAGGGCAGGTCGCGGTAAGATTGTATCCATTTTCTGTAAGAATCCCAGATGATAGTTTCTGAAGTAGGTCTGATAATCAGTTCTTCTTCAAGTTTTGCGTTTTCATCAACAATAATGCCTTCTCCGTCTTCACCATTTTTTAACCGATAATGAGTAACAACGGCACATTCTTTAGCAAAACCGTCAACATGACTTGCCTCCTTACTGAAATATGATTTGGGAATCAAAAGAGGAAAATAAGCATTTTCATGACCTGTTTCCTTAAACATTCTATCTAATTCTGTCTGCATTTTTTCCCAGATGGCGTATCCATAAGGCTTGATTACCATCATTCCTCTTACTCCGGAATTCTCGGCAAGATCTGCCTTGGTAACAATTTCATTGTACCATTTTGAATAGTCCTCACTTCTTTTTGTAAGCTTTTTACTCATACTTTTCTTATTTAAAAATCTTTGGCACAGATATTGCGTTGAATTTAATAAAAATATTATGTTGCAAAACTAATTAATTTTGTAACTTTAACAATAAAATTGGAGATTATGAAAACAATTACCCACAAAAACCTGAAAATATATTCATTTCTGCTTTTATCATTTTTGATTCTTTCTTTGGTATCTTGCAGTACTTCGCAAAATACAGCCGGTAGCGACGGTATTTATGGTGAAGAAATTTATTATCCAAATCGCAACAATCAAGAGGTAGCAGTAATCAAAGATAAGCAATCAGCAGTGATTTATCAGAATTATTTTGAAACTGAATCAAAGAAATATGAGTTTGATGAAAACGATATCATTACAGATGTGGATGATTTTGAGGGATATGATAAAACAGGAGGAAATGTAACAGTAAACAATTATTATGTTAACGGTACTCCTCCATGGGATTATTCTTCTGATGTATCTGTAAGTTTCCATTTCGGTATTGGTGGTTATTATGGTGGTCCTTGTGGTGGCTATTATGGTGGTCATTGGGGTTATCCTTATTATGGCTATGGCTATGGATGTGATGGATATTATAGCGCTTACTGGGGTGGTTATTATCCTTGGTATGGTGGTCGTTATTATCCTTGGTATGGTGGTTATTACCCCTGGTATGGTGGAAGTTGGTACGGTGGAGGTTATTATCCTTCTTATTATTCCGGTTATCCTGGATATTACTTGGGTTATCCAAACTACAGATCCCCATATTACCGAGGTGATTATACATACGGAAAGAGAAGTATATACAATACCCGTCCTTGGGCAAGAAATAGTACCGCTTATAATTATCAAAGATCTTCTTCAATAGGTAAAAGAAGAAGCTCAAGTACAAATATTTATAGTAAAGCAGCCAGAGAAAGTTCTACCCGGGCTTCAAATTATCAAAGAAATAGTAGATCGAACAGTAGCACCAGAGGTTATAACAGAAGTACAATAAACAATAAGAATAATACAAGAAGTTATAACAGGAGCAGTAGAAGTTCTTCACGTAGTTATAACCGAAGTAATTCTACCATGCAACGATCTTCAAGTCCGAGCATGAGTCGTGGAAGCAGTGGAGTGAGAAGCAGTGGTGGAGTGAGAAGTAGTGGTAACAGAGGGCGTCACCAGGCCTCTTTAAATTTACCTTCACGAAGTAAGAATTACAATACTTCAAGAGCTTATACAGACAGAACAAAAATAACACGTGTTGCTAAAGTAGATTATAATCCTGATAAATATATTAGAAATAACAGAACCAGATATACATCAACAGCGGGTAAGACCTCTAAATCTTACAGAACAAGAAGTTCAGGAACAGGAACCAGCAAATATACCACACAAAGATATGTAAGTAAAGATAATAGGGGAACTTCGGTTTCAAGAAGGTCTTACTCTTCAACTCCTAAGGTAAAGAGTGTAAAATCGAGCTCTTACAAAAGGAGTTATAGTGGGAATAGTTATAAGAGTTCTTTAAGCAGAAGTAATAACAACAGGTCATCGGCACCAACATATTCCAGAAGCAGCTCGTATTCCCGGTCATCAAGTTCCTCAGGCAGAAGCTCGGCAGGATCAAGAAGTTCAGTTAGGAGATCCCGTTAATTAAATATTTTATTAAGATTTTAAACTAGTTTAATTATAATTAGAGGGCATTTTATTGCCTCAAAAATAACAAAAATACCATGAAAAAAACCTTACTTTTAAGTTTATTGCTTTTCCCTTTTATTATCAAAGCCCAGTCTTTGAGCTATACGGATGCAGCAGTTTTATTTTCCCAGGAGGATCAATATGGAACCGCGCGTTATGTAGGGATGGGAGGAGCCTTTGGTGCTTTGGGAGCTGATATGTCGGCTGTTGACATCAATCCGGCCGGACTAGCAGTTTTTACAACAACCGATTTTGGCTTTACCATGAGTTATAGAAATACAGATTCATATTCAAATTTTTACAACACCGGAACCGGAAATCAGGATGATTTCTTTCGTTTCTCACAGGTTGGTGGGGTGCTTCCTTTTTCAACTTACGGCAGTAGCGATTTCAGAAGATTTTCAATAGGTTTTAATTATAGTCTGGTAAAAGATTTTGACAATGCTTTCTTTGTACGTGGAAATAGTGGCTATCCCGACTTTGTTGATGATCCCTATCTGAATTATGATGATGATCCTTCTAATAATGTATATTACAACAATGTTGATAATCAACGATTTACTAACTATATGGCGGGTACCCACGAAAGATTTTCATTTAGTTTTGCAACACAGTACAAAGATTATCTTTATCTCGGTGCCGCGATCAACACACATCATATTGGTTTCTCCCAAAGGGCAATTTATGATGAAAACAACAATGATGGCAATGACAATACTATAGATGCCTCAGTTTCTCATTATCTGGGGGATTACGGTGCGGGTGTAAACTTTACAATTGGAGCTATCTTTAAGCCCACACATGAACTGAGGTTTGGGGCTACTTATCAATCGCCTACCTGGTATGATCTTTCTGAAAATTTTAATGAAGATATTGAAATTACTGTAAGTAATAGTTCACAATTATACACAGAGAATAATGATCCTAATTATTTTGATTACAGTCTTTCTTCACCAAGTCAGTTTACCGGAAGTTTTGCCTATGTTTTTGGAAAAAAGGGACTTTTTAGTTTTGATTATGTTTATAAGGATTATCAAAATATATCGTTAAAACCAAGCGGTGAATTTATCGATGAAAATCAGGAAATGTCAACTTATCTTCAGGGAACTTCCTCATTCAGATTAGGTACAGAATGGAGAATGGGGATCTTCAGTTTAAGAGGAGGGTATCGTTTTGAACAATCGCCTTACAGATATGCTGAAAGTTCCAATGACCTTACCGGTTATTCTTTAGGTCTGGGAATCAGGTTTAACAGAATGTTTAAATTTGATATTGCATATGACAATTACAGTTATAATTATAAATACAGTTTTTTAAATATTGATGAGGTTGTTCCGGCCAACATCCTTGAAAACAATTACAGAATAACCTCAACACTTGTATTTACCTTTTAATTAAAACAAACAAATATCTTAAAAAAAGCTTCTGCAACAGAAGCTTTTTTAGTTATATATACATAAATACTTATTTTTTTCTTATTTTTATACAATAATTAACAGGAAATCTAACCAAAAATCTAATTTACATGAAAAAATTATTAGCATTTTTAACATTCCTTTTATTTCTTTTATTAATATGGCTCAGCTGGAACTGGTATCGTGATACCGTAGTTTGTTGTGATGAGCCTGTTGTAAAAGAAACAACAGGAGTGTTGTATTATGACTGTAACTCTGAGTTACCAAAGACAACAGATGGCTGGACCTCTAAAAAAGAAGAAATACTGGCTGCAAAGCCTGAAGGTAAAAAATTGCTGATCGTAGCTCCTTATTTTGACGGAGAGGATCAGGCAATGGGATTGAAAAGAGCTGAAAATGTTAAAAAGCTCTTTCTTGATAAATTAAGTAGTGATGATATTGTTTTAGATTCCAGACCTGCAGGCGACTGTAAAGAAGGATTAAAGGATATCTATGACAAGACACTCTTTAACTGGGTAGTGAGAAATGAAAACGTGGTTGAATATCAAGATAAGGCTTATATCTATTTTAAATACAATTCTACAAAAGAAATAGATTCAGAATATGTGGTAAAATATCTCAATGCCCTAATCGAACAACTTAAAGGTTCAGATCAAACGGTTACCTTAACCGGACATACTGATGCTGACGGAACAGTAGAGTACAATTATAAACTGGGTATGGATAGAGCCAAACGAGTTAAGAAATATTTGGTAAAACACGGTGTACCTGAAGAAAAGATTACGGTTAAATCCAAAGGAAAAACAGAACCTTTAGATACCAACGGTACTCCGGAAGGTAAACAGAAAAACCGTAGAGTAGAAATTCAAGTAAAATAAAAACTAATCAAATAAAATTTATATATTATGTTAAAATTAGCAGTTAATACAACAGCATGTGACGGATCAGATGTTTTTTTCCCTTGGCTTTTGTGGTTATTGGGAGCCTTTCTTTTAGGTCTCCTGTTAGGATGGCTTCTTAAGCAACTCTTTGGATGTGGAAATGATGATAAAGTGGTTCCGGTTGCAGCAGCAATAGACGAAGTAAAAGATGATCTGACAAAAGTAGAAGGAATAGGTCCTAAGATTAAAGGATTATTAAATAATGATGGTATATGGAGTTTTAAGCAGCTTTCACTGGCATCAACTGCAAGATTACAAAAGATTCTTGATGATGCAGGACCGGCCTATACTGTTCATAATCCGAGAACTTGGGCAGCCCAGGCCAAACTTGCGGATGAAGAAAATTGGGAAGAACTGAAGATCTGGCAGGATCATTTAAAAGGAGGTTTGTAAAAACCCATTATCCTGTCCTAAAAAAGATCCGTTTGAAATTATTCAAACGGATCTTTTTTTGCGTATGATTTGAATAAAAAAAAGCCGCCATATATTTTTTGACAGCCTTTTCTTGAATTAAATTTGAGTTATATTTTTATCCGAAAAAATATGCCATTTTCCAGAAACTTTTTTTGTTTTGTTCCATATTAACACCGTTCTTCTTATTTCTCAATCCAAAAAGAAAAGCTTTTCCGTTTGAATTGATCTTAACCTTGATCCTGCTGATCCGGTTATTGGGTATTCCAAAGAATTCAAGATTGCGTGGTTTTGTATTCTCCACTACAATTAAATTCTTCCCTTTTAGAATTGATACTGCTTCTTTTACCAATTCGTAATTATTGTCAATTAACGATACATCCATAAATCTACCGTCATCGTGATCTTTCAGATACTCTAAGATCTTTTGTTCTAATTTCATAGCAAAGGGGGTATTTGAGTTTATTGTTTATTTTAAGATGATATAAATTAAATTTGGTTGCGTAAAAAAATTAAAAAATCTTTCATGTCTTTTAACGAAAGAAGATATAGTTTAATTGTGTAAGACAGACACTTTTTTTAAAGCAATTGTTTTAGTAATAGAATGTTAACCAAAAGTCTATGATATTTGTATATATTCAGTAAAAAGATTTATTTGTCTTTTATTTACTTGAAAGTACACTTATAATTTGAGATGTGTTTTGTTCTGAACAGATAATTCCGGATAAAAAATTATTGTCCTGATAAAATTCCTTTTAAAATTCAACCGAATTCAGCAGATGATTTAGTATTATTGTTATTAAATATTTAAAATGAGTAAGCAAATCAAAAAAATATCACTTCTACAATCATTAATTCCTATTATTATTCTTGTTGTTATACTGGCCTACAATGTAAAGATCTATTCTGATGAAGCCACTTCAGGCCCCAATCAGTTTGCCTTGATCTTAGGGGGAGTTATTGCAGCTTTAATCGGGTTCAGGCTGAATGTATCCTACGATAAGATGATGCTTGCAGTTTCGGAGAATATTAAATCCACTACTTCTGCCATTTTTATCTTACTGATGGTGGGGGCGCTGGCCGGCACCTGGCTGATCAGTGGTATTATTCCTACAATGATCTATTACGGACTCCAGATCCTGAATCCAACTTTTTTCCTTTTTTCTGCAGTCATTATTTCTTCAATCATCTCTCTTGCTACGGGGAGTTCGTGGACTACCACAGCAACCATTGGGATTGCTTTAATGGGAATAGGTAAGGCATTAGGTTTACCTATGGGGATGATTGCCGGAGCGGTTTTATCAGGAGCCTATTTTGGCGATAAGATGTCGCCATTGTCCGATACGACAAATCTCGCGCCGGCCATGGCCGGAACAGATGTTTTTACTCATGTTAAATATATGATGTACACTACTTTTCCCACCATGATCATTACGTTGATTATTTTTATCATTTTGGGTCTTAATCACGAAGCTACCGAACTGCAGGATAATTCAGGATTGCTTAACAGCATCAGTGGTACTTTTAAGATCACTCCTGTCTTATTTGTGGTTCCTGCACTGGTTATTTTTCTTATCCTTAAAAAAGCAAAACCCTTAACAGCATTATTTATAGGAACGGTTGTAGCCGGAATCTTTGCAGTGATCTATCAGCCTCATATTGTAATGAACCTTGCCGAATCTAAAGTTTTAAACTTTGACTCAGCTTATAAAGGAGTTCTGAAAGCGGTTATTACTGATGTTTATATTCCTTCCGGGAATGAAATCCTCGATGAAAATCAGCTCTTCTCTGCCGGGGGAATGTCGGGTATGCTATCCACCATCTGGCTGATCCTTTGTGCGATGTTCTTTGGCGGTGTGATGCAGGCAATAGGTGCCCTGCAAAAGATCAGTGATTCATTGCTGAGTGTGGCCAAAAGTACTTTCGGATTGTTTGCAAGTACTACAGCTACCTGTATCTTTTTTAACGGTACAGCTTCCGATCAGTATCTGGCCATCGTTGTGCCGGGTAAAATGTACCAGAAAGCTTTTAATGATAAAGGACTTGCTCCTGAAAATCTGAGCCGGACCCTTGAAGATGCCGGTACGGTAACCTCTATCCTTTTCCCATGGAATACAGGTGGTGCCTATCAGTCTAAAACACTGGGTGTAGGTACTATGGAATACGTATGGTATGCCTTTTTTAATCTGCTAAGTCCGGTGATGACCCTGATCTTTGCTGCATTTAATATCAAGATCAGAAAGCTTATAAAAAAATAGACTTTTTTAATGGGGAATAAAAAGATAAAGAAAGGAAATTCTTTAACAGAAGGTTCGATCATAAGATCAATCCTGACACTTTCTATCCCCATTATTTTTGCAAATATCTTACAAACAGCTTATCAGTTAACAGATACTTTTTGGGTAGGTCGCCTCGGATCCGATGCCGTGGCAGCTGTTTCCATTAGTTTTCCCATCATTTTCCTGATTATTTCCTTGGGGAGTGGACTGGCTATGGCAGGAACTATTCTGGTATCTCAGTTTAAAGGAGAGGAAAATAAAAAGGCTGTAGATCATATTACCTCTCAAACGCTCATCCTCGTTCTTAATATTTCCATTGTTCTGGCCATCATCGGTTATTTTCTTTCACCCCATATTGTTGCAATGATGCATGCCGAAAAAGAGGTTTATGACGGAGCTGTCAGTTATCTGAAGATCTCATTTATAGGAATGGTTTTTGTCTTTATATACATGGTCTTCCAGTCGTTGATGCGGGGTGTGGGAGATGTAAAAACCCCTATGTATATTGTAATGGGTACGGTGCTTCTCAATTTGGTCCTCGATCCGTTATTTATTTTTGGTTACGGATTTATACCAGCCTTTGGGGTTTCGGGTGCAGCAGTGGCTACAATTGCCACCCAGGGGCTTGCCGCTTTGATCGGAATCTTTATTCTGTTAAAGGGAAAACGTGCCATACAACTCCATCTGGACGATCTGAAACCGGATGTATCTCTGATAAAAAAAATGTTTAAGATCGGTTTACCTGCTTCGATCGAACAATCTGTACGGGCTTTGGGTATGACTGCCATGACATTTTTAGTGGCTGCTTTTGGAACTATGTCGCTTGCAGCGTATGGAATAGGAGTGAGGATCCTCAGTTTTATTATTATTCCGGCATTGGGTCTGTCAATGGCTACTTCAACTTTGGTAGGGCAAAATATCGGAGCAGGAAAAGTATCCAGGGCAGAAGAGATAACGAAACTAAGTTCACGGATAGGTTTTATTGTACTGAGTATTGTGGGAGTGATTACTTTTTATTTTGCAGAGTCAATTTCGAGGATCTTTATTCCCGGGGAAACGGAAACAATCAATGAGAGTGCTGTTTTTATAAAGATCATGGCACTTACTTATGGATTTATAGGAATTCAGATGGCTATTAATGGAGCCTTCAGAGGCTCCGGAAATACCATGATATCGATGATCCTGTCTATAGTTTCTTTATGGGTATTGAGATTCCCTATTGCCTTTTTTCTCTCCATATATGCTGATCTTCAAGCTGTTGGTGTTTATATTTCCTTTCCGGCTGCAAATATCATTGCAGCAGTGATCACGATGATCTGGTTTGCAAGGGGAACATGGAAACAGAAAAAACTTACAAAAGAAGTAAATCTGACCGGAGAGACCACCAAGGAGACTATAATTGAGGAAGGAATGAATAATTAATACTTAGCTTAAGTATGTGACTTCACGGATTGACATTAATAAATATCTTGATCAAGTTAAGCTTACTTTTTATTATTGAATTCATTTTTAAACCTATCTTTGCAAAATGGAAAAAGAAACTAAAATTTTTGGATTACGGGCTATTATTGAAGCGATTAATGCCGGTAATGATATAGAAA
>QNYL01000161.1 GCA_003973375.1 Flavobacteriia bacterium | reverse complement strand
CAGTGTGATCTCATGGGTGGTTGAAATAATTTCCTGTACCGAAATATTTGCCCAGGCAAATTGTTTAAGTATAAAATAATAGATCCCCGATTGTTCCAGATTTGACTTGGGTAATTTGATGGTGATAGATGCCAGATCATGAATAGAATGAATTAGATCTTCTTGGGTCAGCGCATTTCTTACAACATTTTCAATATTTGAACTCAAAACCAGATTGGTTTCAAATATTCCCTGAGAAACAGTAAAAAACGAATCCCGGTTGTTGTTAATCTTCTCATAGATTTTTGAAATTTGTTTTTGAAGAGAACCTGAATTCTTAAAAGTAAGGTCCAGCAGATCAGATCTGACCATAAAATCTTTTAGTTCCAGTGAAAAGGAGCGTATGTTTTTTCTGATGCGTAAAACATGTACGGGTGATATCCTATTGATGGCCATCATAATTGCGCCTGTTTTTACCTCTTTTGAAAGGCGTTTGGCAACTTCCGGTTGAATTTCTCTGGCCAGTGAGGATACATTGATCAGTTTGTCATGCAAAGCCTCTTCAATAAAAGGAGTCTGGTTGATGATCTCTTCTACAGTTTCCTGAATTGTTTTCACGCTACGATTTATTAATGTTTAAATTTAAACAATCTGTTATGAAATGTAAAAATATTATAAAAATTTGGTTTAGCTGTAATACGCATGGATATTTGCCGAAAAATTTAACAAAAATGCAAGTACTAAAGTTTGGAGGAACATCGGTGGGTTCGGCAGAGAATATGAGGAAAGTGGCCTCGATCATTTCTGATGTAAATGGAATCAAGATAGTGGTTCTGTCTGCTATGAGCGGAACAACCAACAGTCTGGTAAAGATCTCAGATTTCATCAAAAATGATAAAAGAGACCGGGCTTTTCATGAAATTGATTTTTTAAAATTAAAATATCAGGCCGAAGTTGAAGAACTTTTCTATACAGAGGAATCTCTTGAAAAAGTAAACATTCTGCTTAATTATTATTTTAATTCTCTTGTTTCTAAAGTGCAGGAATCCTATTCTTCAGATCTGGAAAAAGAGGTGCTTGCTGTTGGAGAATTGTTATCAACTAATATATTTCAATTATTTCTTGAGCAGGAAGGTTTTTCTTCTAAATTGATCTCTGCCTTATCGTTTATGAAGATAGACAATCAGGGTAAACCGGATATGGAATATATCAGTAAGAGCTTAACTAAAATATTAAAAAAGAATCAGGAGGAAATAATTGTTACACAGGGTTTTATATGTGTAAATGAAGCGGGGAAAATAGATAATCTGCAACGGGGCGGAAGTGATTATACTGCTTCTCTAATTGGCGCTGCCATTCAGGCCGATCAGATTCAGATCTTTACTGATATAGATGGTATGCATAACAATGATCCTCGCTATGTGGAAGATACCTTCTCTGTAGAGGAGATCTCTTTTGAGGAAGCTGCCGAGCTGGCCTATTTCGGAGCAAAGATCCTGCACCCGCAAAGTATTCTTCCTGCCAAAGAATACAATATCCCCGTATTGGTTAAAAATACTTTCGATCCGTCCTCTAAAGGTACCCTGATCCATAATTCTAAAACTCCCGATAACAAGATCCGGGCCATTGCGGCAAAAGATGGAATTACCGCCATTAAGATTAAATCCTACAGGATGTTGATGGCGTATGGTTTTTTAAAGAAGGTGTTTGAAGTTTTTGAACAACATCAAACCTCAATCGATATGATCACAACTTCAGAAGTGGCGGTTTCTCTTACCATTGATGATGATTCCCGTTTAAATAAGATCGTTCAGGATCTTGAAGGAATATGTAATATAGAAGTAGAGAATGAACTAAGTATTATTTGTGTGGCAGGAGATCTTTCACAGAATAAAAGTGGAATTACAGCTGAAATATTTAATTGTTTAAAAGATATTCCTATCAGGATGATCTCTTACGGAGGTAGTAATTACAACCTTTCTTTTCTTGTGAAAAGCAAACATAAAAAAAATGCTTTAAACCTTTTGAATCACGGGTTGTTCAACGTGAACAAAAAGCGTGAGATCCAGGTTAAAGCGATTTAGGTTATTTGAGTTTTGAAAAAAACCGCCTTTTAAAGGCGGTTTTTTTATTCGTGAGACTCTAAAAAATTAATTTCAATTTTTAGTTCGTCGAACTAATCCCGCTTTTTTCTAGCGGGATCTTGGTTTAACACCTCGACCCTTGGGTCGATTCCTATTAAAGGGTTCAGGACTTACCCTGAGGTTTAATACCTTTTATTTTTAATACTTTGTTTAAATATCTTCAAAGTTGATATCAGTAAAACTATCTGTAGAATTCCTTTCAGTATCCTCACCATTCTCTTCAACTCTTGCTCTGTGGAAATCTTTTTGATGACGTTCAGAAATTACTTCCTCTCCTTTTTCATTAATGATGAAATCAGTTGAGATATTCAGCATTTCTTTAAACGTATCAAAATCTTCTTTATACAAATAGATTTTATGTTTTTTATAATGAAATGAACCGTCATCGTGAGTAAATTTCTTACTCTCAGTAATCGTTAAATAATAATCACCAGCTTTAGTTTCTCTCACGTCAAAAAAGTAAGTTCTTCGACCTGCTCTTAAAACCTGAGAAAATATATCTTCCTGTTCAGCAAACTCTTTATCACTCATAACTCTTTCCTTTATGTTTAAATATATTTAAGATTAACAACAACAAATCTATAAAAATTAATGAATTATAATAATTTTTTTCAGTTGTTTTTTAAACTATTTTTATTTTCTGTCAGTTTTCTCTTCAAGTTGCTGATTATAAATGTCTTGGTAGTATCCTTTTTGTTGTATTAACGAAGCGTGTGTGCCTTTTTGCACAATCCTTCCCTGGTCTAAAACGATAATTTTATCGGCATTTTTAGCTGAGGAAGTACGGTGACTGACGATTACGGTGGTTTTGCCCAGAGCGGCATTTTTAATATTTTTTAAAATGATCTCTTCGGTTTCTGTATCCACTGCCGAAAGGCAATCATCAAACACCAGGATCTTTGGGTCGGAGATCAGGGCTCTGGCAATAGAAATACGTTGTTTTTGTCCTCCCGAAAGGGTAACCCCTCTTTCCCCTACAAGGGTGTCGTATTTATTTTTAAAAGCCTGAATATTATGATCGATATAGGCTTCTTTTGCTGCTTCTTCAATTTCCTCATCTGTGGCTTCTTCTTTACCAAAGCGAATATTATTTTTAATCGTTTCAGAAAAAAGAAAAGCATCCTGAGGTACAAAACCGATACTGCTTCTCAGATCGTAGAGATTTAACTCTTCCACGGGTTTATGGTCGATCAGGACTTTACCTTTATCAGTATCGTATAATCTGGTAATTAGATTAACAATGGTAGATTTCCCCGAACCGGTCTTGCCCATAATAGCAAGCGTTTTACCTTGTTCTATACTGAAATTCACATTTTTTAAAGCCGTTATTTCCGTATCATCATAAGTAAAAGAGACCTCTTTAAATTCTATATCTCCTTTAATTTCAGTATGTTCCGGTTGTTTATTGGTGATCTTTGGTTTTACCTCCAGAAATTCATTGATTCGTCTTTGAGATACTTCTGCCTGTTGAACGATTGAAGTAACCCAGCCTACTACGGCAACCGGCCAGGTAAGCATGTTGATATAGATTATGAACTCGGCAATATAGCCAATGTTGCTGATCTCACCGTTGATGTACTGCATACCGCCGATATAGATAACCAGAATATTACTGATTCCTATAAGAAGGATCATCAGCGGAAAAAAAAGAGCCTGGGCCTTATACAGATCGATATTCTTTTCCTTGCTGACCGTGGTCAGTTCGTTAAAATCCTTTGAGGTCTGTGCTTCAATTCCATAAGCCTTGATAACATAAATCCCCGAAAATATTTCCTGTGAAAAAGTTGTGAGTTTAGAGAGGTATTGTTGTACGATATTACTCCGGATGTTGATGGTTTTGCTAAGAAGATATATTGATAATGAGAGTATTGGAAATGGGAGTAAGGTGTAAAGGGTCAGTTTAGCATCGATGTGAATCATCTTTGTAAGTGCTACCACGAAAAGCACAAGCATATTCATGGTATACATAATGGCAGGTCCGAAATACATTCTCACTTTTCCAACATCTTCACTGATGCGGTTCATCAGATCTCCGGTGCGGTTCTGCTTGTAAAAACTCAATGAAAGTTTCTGGTATTGCTGATAGATCTCATTTTTCAGATCAAATTCGATCAAACGCGACATCACGATTAGTGTTTGCCGCATCATAAAAGTAAAAAATCCTGATATTACAGCAGCACCAATAATAAACAGGATGTTGATAAGAAGCTGGTGTTTTACTTCACTGATGTTGGTAATGATATTCTTTTGATAATCTTCAACAACAATTAATGATTCACGGATCAGTTGCGGTACCTGGAGAGCGAAAATCTTGGAAAAAACCGTAATGGTCAGGCCGAGAATAAGCCGGTAACGGTATTTATAAAAAAATTTGTTAAGATATTGCAGTGCTCTCATGAAATATAGCAAATATGAATTGCGAATATAAACTTTTTGAACTTAACCATTTCAGGTTTGAGGGCCCTGTACAGCCTAAACTTGTATGTTGAGTAATTTTCCTGTAAGGTTATAAAAAAAAGTAGTAATTTTGCACTTTGATTTATAAAATACGATCTTTTAAAATAATATGGTAAACAGAAGACATATTCGAATTAAGGTAATGCAATCGATTTATGCCTTATTCCAATCTAAAAGTGATAATCTTGCCAAAGAAGAGAAATTCTTAAACTTTAGTGTTCAAAAGACTTTTGATTTGTATGTATTGCAAATGTTACTTTTGGTAGCAGTTAAGGATATGTACAAAGAACACCTTGAGATCAGAAAAAAGAAATATCTGGCTACTGAAGAGGATAAGAACCCCAATCTGAAATTTGTTACCAATAAAGTTATTCAGGCTATTGAAGAAAGTCCTGCTGTGATTAAATACAGAGATGAAAGAAAGCTGGATAACTGGAAAGAAGATAAAGAGTTTGTAAGAATTATACTGGATAAGCTGGTGGAATCGGACCTCTTAAAAGAATATCTGAGTACTGAAAAGAGTGATCTGAAAGAGGATAAAGAATTTATTATTAAGATTTTTAAGGAGATTATTGCACCGGATGATAAACTTTTTGATTATTATGAGAGTATGAATCTGAGCTGGGTTGATGATCTGCCTTTTGTAAATACCATGTTCGTTAAGAGTATCAAAAATCTAAAACCGGGAGAGACTTTTAGTCTGGATCTTTTAAATGTTAATGAGGATGACCGGAAGTTTATGATCGAACTTTTCCGTAAATCGGTTTTACATTTTGCTGATTTTGATAAGGAGATCGATGGTAAAACACCAAACTGGGATAATGACAGGATTGCTGAGGTAGATATGATCCTGATCAAGATGGCGCTGACTGAATTTTTGTATTTCCCGTCAATACCAACTAAGGTAACCATCAATGAATATATTGAAATCGCCAAGGATTATTCCACGCAGAAAAGTAGTTATTTTATTAATGGTGTATTGGATAAATTGCTAAAAGAATATCAGGAAGACAAAAGATTAAATAAATCGGGCAGAGGCTTATTATAATTTTTTATATTTGGTCTTGTTTAACTAAAAATTAATAAAAATGAATAAGAAATATCTTTTACTGATCGCTATGGTTGGTCTTTTGAGCTTCTCATGTAAGGAAGACCCTGCATCTAAGGTTAATAAAGATAATCTGGAACTGGCTAAAAAGAGAGATAATGATCTTAAATACAACAGTCCGATAATGAAATTTGAGGTAACCGAACACGATTTCGGTACCATCAATGAAGGAGATGTTGTAGAAACAGTTTTTAAATTCAAAAATACAGGAAAAAGTGAGTTGATTGTCTCAAAGGCAAAAGCGAGCTGTGGATGTACCATTCCACAATGGCCCAAAAAGCCCGTTATGCCGGGAGAGGAAGCTGAGATTAGAGTTAAATTCAATTCCAGAGGGAAACCCAATAGACAGCAAAAGCAAATCACTTTAACCACTAATACTACAAAAGGTAAAGAGATCTTGATCATCAAAGCCTTTGTAAATCCAATGAAAAAATAAATTTAATAATTATGTACGATACAATTTTTTTACAGGCGGGAGGAGCCGGTCTGAGTAATATCATCATTATTCCTTTAATGTTCCTGGTAATCTATCTTTTTATGATTCGTCCCCAGATGAAACGACAGAAACAAGAGAAAAAATTTCAGGAATCTATCAAAAGAGGAGCTAAAGTGGTAACTACAAGTGGTATTCACGGGAAAGTAGTTGAACTGAACGATAATGACAACACCTGTGTTATTGAAACCGGTGCAGGAAAGATCAAATTTGAAAGATCAGCCTTGTCAATGGAGTTGAGTAAAAAATATCTTCCTCAGGAGACCAAGAAGAAGTAGTTCTGAAAATTTTAAAATATTCAAAAGAGCTCTGTTTTGCAGAACTCTTTTTTTATATCTTTAATCAAAATTCCAAACGTGAAAGATCTGTTATCCAAAAAGAATCAGGTGGCAATGAAAAACAACAATAAATTAAAAGTTTTTTTGTTGTTTCTTTCGCTGTCATTCTTCTTTTGGATTATTATAAAATTATCGGAAGTTTATATTTACGATGTTAAATTTAAGGTGGAATACACAGAATTTCCTTCTAAATTATTGTTGCAAAAAGAGCCTCCTGATGAGATCATCCTTACCTTAAAAACGGTTGGTTTTAAATTATTGAATTACAGTATCAGAGAGAAGAAGATCAATTTTTCTCTGGCAAATCTCGAAAAAGTAAGAAAACATACCTATTATACGGTAACCAAGTCAAATTTTAAATTTATCCAGTCACAATTTTCGGCGGAGACCGAATTGCTGAATATTAAGCCGGACACTTTGTTTTTTGAATTTGGTAAGAAATTCTCTAAAAAAGTGCAGGTCACTTCTCAAGCAGAACTGGAGTTCAGACTTGGTTATAATGTTGTAGATAAGGTGAATGTAGAGCCTTCGGAAGTGAGTATATCCGGTCCGGAAGGAATTATTGACAGTATTATTGAAATCAAGACTAAAGCTAAAAAAGTTACAGATATTTTTAAGGATTTTGAAATAAAACTACCTTTGATCGTTCCTAAAAATGTTACGGTTAAACCTGCTGAAGTAGTGATTAAAGGCAAAGTAGATAAATTTACACAGGGAACTTTTACGCTGCCGATCGAAGTAATCAATGTACCCCGTTCGGTTCTGATCACCACCTATCCGAAAGAAGTAAAAGTTATTTATACAGTCCCGTTTAAAGATTATAATAAGATTGTTGCAGAAAGTTTTAAGGTAATATGCGATTTTAAAGAAACCCAGGAGAATGAGCTGGACTACCTTATTCCTAAACTTATCGATACCCCGGATATGGTTTATTCTGTGAGGATTGTTCCCAATAAAATCGATTATCTGATTAAAGAATAAAGATGAAAATTATCGGGCTTACAGGAGGTATTGGCAGTGGGAAAACCACCATTGCAAAAATGTTCGAAGAGCAGGGAATACCTGTTTATTATGCCGACGATGAAGCTAAAAAACTAATGAATACTTCAAGTGAGATCAGGAAAAAACTGATCAGTGCTTTTGGTGAAAATTCATTTCTGGAAGGAGAACTTAACCGGGCCTATCTTGCAGAACAGGTTTTTAATGATCCTGAAAAATTAAAAATAATTAATGCTATAGTTCATCCCGAGGTTGACAAGCATTTTAAAAACTGGATCTCCCAGCAGGGAAGTGAAATTGTTATTCAGGAAAATGCCATTCTTTTCGAATCAGGCAAGAAAGATCTTTTTGATGTGATTATCACTGTTACGGCTCCCAAAGAGTTAAGAATCAAAAGGGTAGTACAAAGAGATCAGATTACGGCAGAGCGGGTTAACGACCGGATAAACAACCAGATGGAGGAGGAGGAAAAGATAAAAAAATCCGATTTTGTTATTGAGAATATCGATTTGGAAGAAAGTAAAAAGCAGGTACTTCAAATTCTTCAGGATATAAAATAATCTTCTTAAATATTTATTAAATTCCTGAAAATATGTTAATTTTATAAAAAATTTTGTTAACTGTTGTTAAATGATTTAACAAGTTTAAAAGTTATACTAAATTTGTTTTTATGAGTAAACGTATTTTTACACTTCTGATTGTTCTGATGGGTTTTGCTTTGATAGGTATTATTGCGATCCAGATCTTTTGGATCAAAACGATTACCGAGATCAGAGAAGAACAATTCTCCAACAATGTAATCAATGCGCTTGCACATGTATCGGAAAACATTCAGGAAAGAGAGTTTCAGGAAAATGTTGCCAAGTATTCCCCGATGCTTGACAGCTTGAAATTTTCTAAAGAAAGAGGGATCAAAGATTTTTTTTATAAGCAGATCGATACGGCCAATAATGAGGTTTTTACTTTCAGGCAAAGAATATTGGAAGATAATTATAAAACACAGATATCTCCTTTAATTACTGATACACTGAGTTTTAAGACCCTACTTAGTAAAGAAGAGACCAATATTGATAAAGTTAAGTTTGTATCTAAGGATTTTGCTGAACTCACCCCAAAGGAAAGAGTGGTTAAAATTGAACGGCTTGATAAATACGATAAGCTTCAGTTTGAGAATTTTTTAAAGAATATTGTTCCAAGGCAACCTATTACGCAAAGAGTTAGTGTTAAGGAAATTCAGATGAATCTTGATAATGAGTTAAGAGCGAGGAATATAAAAACCAAATTTGAATTTGCCGTTTTTAATGAAGATCTGATGACAAAGGTGAAATCGGAAAATTTTAAAAAGAGTAGTGAATCCACATATCAGGTGCCTCTGTTTTTGAACAAGGATGGGCATAGTGATTATCAGCTCTATATTACTTTTCCCAATAAAAAGCGTTTTATTGTAAGTGCTATTGCCAAGAAACTGGCCTTGTCGGCAGTGTTTATCCTTATCATCATGCTCGTATTTGCCGGTGCAATTTATCAGCTTGTCAAGCAGAAAAAGATCTCGGCCATCAAGACTGATTTTATAAATAATATGACGCACGAGTTTAAAACTCCTATAGCAACAATTAATCTGGCAATTGATTCCATAAAGAACCCAAAGATCATTTCCGATAAAGAAAAAGTGATCAGGTATGTAGAGATGATTCGTGAAGAAAACAAACGCATGCACGCTCAGGTTGAGAATGTATTAAGGATCTCGAAACTTGAAAAGAATCAGTTGGATGTTACTAAAAAAGTTGTAGATCTTCATGAAATGATCGATGGAGCTATCTCACATGTAGATCTGTTGGTGAGTAACAGAGATGGATATATCAAAAGACATTACAATGCAACTTCAAGTAAGGTACTTGCCAATAAGTTTCACTTTACCAATGTGCTGGTAAATATACTTGATAATGCAATCAAATATTCGGAAGGTGCTCCGAAAATTGATATCTATACAGAAAATACTGCTAATACGATTATTGTAAAATTTAAGGATCAGGGAATTGGAATGAATAAAGCAGTTCAAAAGAAGATCTTTGATAAGTTTTACCGTGAGCAGGGAGGAAATATTCATAATGTAAAAGGTCACGGCCTTGGTCTTGCTTATGTAAAGCGTATTACTGAGATGCATCACGGTACGGTTTATGTTGAAAGTGAGAAGAATAAAGGCAGTACATTTATTATAAAATTACCATTAATTTAAATCTAAAAATATGGCAAACAAAAGAATTTTACTGGTTGAGGACGACCCTAATTTTGGTACGGTTCTAAAAGATTATTTAGAAATGAACGATTACGATGTTACCCATGCCAAAGATGGTCTGGAAGGTCTGATCGCATTTAAAAATGACGAATACGATATTTGTATTCTCGATGTGATGATGCCCAAAAAAGATGGTTTTACACTGGCAAAGGAGATCCGTTCGGTAAATACCGATATACCCATTATTTTCTTAACCGCAAAGACGATGAAAGAAGATGTGGTTATGGGCTACCAGGTGGGGGCAGATGATTATCTGAACAAGCCTTTTGACAGTGAAGTACTGCTGTTTAAGATCAAGGCGATCATTCAGAGAAAAGAAGGAACCACCAATGCTGAGGATGATAGATTTGAGTTTGAGATCGGTGATTTTAAGTTCGATTCTAAATTACGTCAGTTATCCTATAAAGGAGGAGAAGCAAGAAAATTATCACCAAAAGAAAATAAGCTGTTAAAACTGCTGGCCTTGTATAAAAACGATCTGCTTCCAAGGGAACTCGCTTTAACCAAGATCTGGCGGGATGATAATTATTTTACATC
>QNYL01000227.1 GCA_003973375.1 Flavobacteriia bacterium | reverse complement strand
AAATTTTAATGTGATTTTTATTTATTTGTCAAGGACAAATATATTCGTATTTTTTATTACGCTGTTGGCAGTAGTTTTTATTATTTCTAAATCAAAAGGATATTTTCCATATTCATTTTCCAAATCAGCCACAAAGGTAGGATATGCAATTCCACTTAAAGTATCTCTAAGTCTTCTCATTATTTCCTTTTCTTCTTCTATATTACCTACAAACTGTTCCAAGCCATTAACGCTATCACAATGATAAATATAATAGGGCGTAATTCCTGAAAAATACAATTTTGTAAAAAGAGAATACAGTGTATCAAAATCAATGTTTATTCCTTTTAAAAAAACAGTTTGAGATAGCAGAATTGTTGCTGTTTTTTGCTTAATTAACTTTAGGGAAGTTATTGCTTCTGATGTTAATTCATCTGGATGCTCTACGTGTAAAAGAATATAAAAAGGTTTTTCTATACTTATTCTATTGATGGTGTCTAATAATTGTCCAATTGAATTTCTTTCAAAAGATTCGGGTGATTGTAAAGGCAATCGTGTTCCTATTCTAATTACTTTCACACTATCAATTTTATTGATATTTTTAAGTAATGATTCGGTTATTTTAGGAGTTAAAAAAGGATCCCCTCCAGATAGAATTACATCTTCAATCTCGGGGTGTTCTTTTAAGTAACAAACAATATTTTCAATATCTACTTTTTGCAAAGTTCCTTTTGGGTTACCTATTTGCCTAATTCGTGTACAAAACCTACAGTGTGCAGCACATAAATAACTGACCTTAATTAAGGCTCTATTTTTATATTTATGTACCAATCCTTTTACCATTTCGTGAGCATCTTCCATCAAAGGGTCGTTGAAATGTCCAAAATTTTTTTCCTTGATGTTGTGTGAATATTGCTTGGAAATACCTGATTTATGAGATAATTTACTTAGATATGGTGTTAACTTTTCTCTCATTTACAATTCATTAGATTTTAATAATTCATAAAATGATAATTCTTTAATTTTTTTATAGAAAGAGTTCTTTTTGATTAGATATATATCTGAGTTTATATTCCCAATTTTAGGGTATATTTCATCAATGTTTCCTATTTTAAAACCTCCAATTGATTTGATATAAGGTATTGCAGCGGTATTAATAATGGGTTTTTGAACTGTAGTTGTTAGTATAAAATCAGCACCTTTATCAAAGCCCGTTTTTACTAGGTTATATGATAAGACTAGTGACAACTTCCTGTGTCCTCTTAAAAAGGCTAACTGCTCAATAAACGATACGTTGTTGTTTTCTAAATCATTAATATTTATTGTCCAGTTTACTTTTTTCCGCTTCTCCCACAATTCACTGCTTTTTACTATTTGATTAGGAAGAAGTATTCCAAATCCAACAATTTTGCCTTTAATAACACCGGTTAAACAATATCCATTCTCGATATAAAATTTATAGGTATTAATATCTGTTCCTAATAAGAATCCTCCTTGTGTAGTGTCTTTATTTTCTTTGGGTAGTGGTAGTTTGTTTTTTATACGCACAAAATGTTGAGCATCTTGTAAAATTGATTTTCTAATTTTTTGTTTCATCGATTATTCTGGGACCTTTTATTTGTTGAAAAATAGCAGTAAATAAACACCAAGTATTTTGGTTTATTTCGGAAAACTCTTTCGGCAATTCTGTTCGTTTTATAGGAAGTTCATACCAAGGAATATTAGGATATTGATGATGCGTTGCGTGCTCATTGAAATTCATCAATAACCAAGAAAAAAAAGGTAAATGCTTTACAGACCTTACATTGTATCTTACCTTATTGCCAACAGTTGTTTTATAATGAAAAATATATACAAACAAAGATAAAACCCACGCAAAAGAAAGCAATGGATATCCTAATGTCCATAAATAAATATCTTTTCCAAACTGATAAAAAATTAAGAAATGAAATCCAATTCCAAGACTAAATAATAATATTGCTTTAAGTTGGTCTTTTATTGTCCAACCATCAAATGCAGGCGATATTTTTCTTGCCCATTTAGGAGGAATAAAAAGAAATAAAATTACTGAAACTAAAGAATGAAAAAATAAGCCACCAAAAAATACACTAAGATACCAAAGAATGTAAAAATATATTGTTTTTAACAATGATGGTTTTTTGGTTGTAAAAGTATCTAAAACCGATGTGTGATTATCTTTTCTATTAAATCCATGATGAAACATATGAATTTTACGATAAACATTTATAGGCGTCATTAAAGGGAGAAGGATAATACTGCCCACAATATCATTTATTGTATCATTTGAAGCAAATAATTTTCGGTGAGAACTTTCGTGTCCAACAATATAAAAACGATAAAACCACAAACCTTGAAAGAGTAAGAGTATTGTATAAATAAACCATTTTAAATAAATATTTTCTATTTGAAGTTTGTGAACATAAACAGAAAACATGCTTATACCAATAAAAATTAAAATAGTTTCAAATACTAATTTTATATTTTTGGAACTATTCATCATTTATGTAATTTCTGATCTACCGAATTTTTCTTTTTTTTGTACTCTTTATTCATCTCCTCAGTAGGGAACAAGCGGTATTGCTTTAGATCACGACCTTTATATCGGTGATAAATAAACAAAGGCATTAGCACAAAAGCAAATAAAATCACCCCTGCACCGATATATTTTTCACCTCCTCCAAAATCGGAACTGTTGATGTAATAACCGTAACTGATAAGGCTTATTACCGAGATAAAAATCAGCCAAAGAATCGCTCTCATAGAATATGTTAAAAAATAATTCCAAAAGTAAAAAAATTTAGCTACATACCTAATAAGATTCCTTAAAAGCACCTGAAATCTTTAAAGAATAATTAACATTTGTGAATGCTATTTTTTTTGTAATTTAACACCTTCAAAAACTAATCAATAAATATATAATTATGGGACTATTTTCTTTCTTCAGAAACTCTGGAGATAAATCAGTAGAATCTGCTGTAGACAACTCTGCAAAGGCAGATGAATTATTAAGAACTATCAATGCTTTTGGTTTTGATGTAACCGATATCGACATTGAAGTTGACGGTGATACAGTTAAGGTCTGGGGTGTTGCCGCAGATCAGGCCACACACGAAAAAGTAGTTTTAGCTTTGGGTAATACAAAAGGAATTGCAAATGTTGAAGATAAAATGACAACAGCTGTTCCTGAACCTCAGGCAAAAATGTATACTGTAAAAAGCGGTGATTCTTTAAGTAAGATCGCAAAGGAATTTTATGGCGATGCCATGAAATATAACGTGATCTTTGAAGCCAATCAGCCATTGTTGAAAGATGTGAACAAGATTTATCCTGGTCAGGTTTTAAGAATTCCAAATTTATAACCGGAATATTTTTATAAAAAAAGCCTCTGTAAAAAGAGGCTTTTTTTATTTCCAGTATTCAGCTACCCAAGGGGCAGCTCTTACATATCGATACCATTTGCCCCAGCCTCCTTTTATGGCTTTATGCGGATTTATCTCTCCATGAAAGATAATTATTTTTGATCCTTCAGGAATAACAGGTTTTTTCCAGAAATTAAAAGGTATTTTCGAGTGACAATCGTACTTAAAACTAGGGCACCATTCTTTTGGCCAGTATTCTAACATCCCTTTTTCATAAATGGCATGGGTTAAATATTCCTGCTCATTTCTGTGCTCTTTTCTGATCTCATCAAAATTATTAACAAAATGATCAAAAACATAAGGGTGTTTTCCTATTTCAAATCTGTAAACAGAAGAGTTTCCTGTAATTCTCCAGTATTTCATATCAGGATCCTTAATGATTCTGAAATCTCCTGAAATATCAAAAAAACAATCGATATTATCTACAATAACAATATCCAGATCAAGAAACAAGGCGGTTCCTTTTAAACCGTAAAGGTCTCCTTTTAATGTGGTCAGTTTTTTCCACATTCTTTCAGGTAAATTACCTGGTATATCTATCTCCGGAATCGGATAACAAGTTACTTCTTCTCTGATACCGGACTCATCATCTGTAAAACAAACTATCTTAAAATCGTAAGAAAGGTTTCTTTTTACCATTGAATAAAGCCTGTTTACATATTCAGCACTGTATAAAGTGCCCCATTTCATACAAAAGATATATTTATCGGTCATACCCCAAAATTAAAAAACTTCTGTAAAGCTACAGAAGTTTTTTGTGTACATCTTAAATTTAACTGTTAATTATTCTTTCCTGATGCCGAATCGATTCCTGGTGGATCGCTTTAAAGATCTTTTCTATAAATTCACGGGACAGACCTTGTTCTGCTCCTTTTGATACCACGGCCTCTAAAATTTCCTGCCATCTGTCCGATTGCAATACCGCAACATTTCCTTCTTTTTTTGCTTTTCCAATATTATGAACTATTTCCATTCTTTCAGAAAGTGTTTCAATTAACTGATCATCTTTATCATTAATCTCATTACGGAATGCATCTAATTTTGAGATGAATTCTTCTTTATCGAAAGTATCTTTTCGAACACGAAGACTATCTATGATCTTCTCCAGTCTTTTCGGGGTGATCTGTTGTGCTGCGTCACTCCAGGCCTTATCGGGGGTACAATGAGTTTCAATCATCAGTCCGTCAAATTTCAGATTAAGCGCTGTTTGTGATACTTCCTGGATCAGTTCTCTGTTTCCGGTAATATGCGACGGGTCGTTGATAATAGGCAGATCAGGATATTTTGTCTTTAAATCAATAGCGATCTGCCAGTTCGGTATATTTCTGTATTTTGAGGGTCTGAACGATGAGAATCCTCGATGAATAGCACCAAGATTTTTAACGCCCATCTTAAAAAAACGCTCTATGGCTCCAATCCATAGGGCAAGATCAGGGTTGATTGGGTTTTTCACCAGAACAATTTTTTCAGTTTCTCTTATCGCCTCAGCAATTTCCTGTACGGCAAACGGATTAACTGCGGTTCTTGCGCCGATCCATAAAACGTCAATATCAAATTCCAGAGCCAGTTTCGCATGGTGCGCATTGGCTATCTCAATTGCTGTTAACATTCCGGTTTCTTCTTTTACCTTTTGCATCCACGGCAAGGCCTTTACTCCGTTTCCTTCAAAATTACCCGGACGTGTTCTGGGTTTCCATACACCTGCTCTAAAGATGGTTGCATCTGTATTTTTTATTTCATGAGCTACCTCAAGAACCTGTTTTTCTGTTTCCGCACTACAGGGTCCGGCAATTACCAAAGGATGATCCAGATTCATTTCATCCAGCCATTTTCTAAATTTCGTATTTTCCATTTCTTTAATTGTTATTTTATTCCTTCTAAAACTTTTTTAATTCTGTTGGTCTTTTCCATGGTTTCATAGACCTCATTTTCATTTTCATTTTCAATCTCTTCCCTGAATTCTTTCAAATTTTTAATGTATTCATCCAGTGATCTTAAAATATATTTTTTATTCTGTAAAAAAATCGGGGTCCAGGTTACCGGATTCGATTTTGCCAGTCGGACGGTTGAAGCAAAACCACTTCCCGCCATATTAAAGATATTTTTTTCATCCTTTTCAATTTCCAGAACGGTTTTCCCCAGCATAAACGAACTGATGTGCGACAAATGCGAAACATAAGCAATGTGTTTGTCGTGCTTTTTAGCCGATTTCATAAAAACATTGCGCATTTTAATCGTTTCAAATAAATTTACAGCTCTTTCCACCATTTTATCACTGCTCAGTTCACTTTCACAAATGATATTGACCTTACCGGAAAAAAGATCGTAAATAGCGGCTTCAGGACCTGAAAATTCGGTACCTGCAATGGGATGAATTGCTACAAAGTTCTTTCTGTTCGGATGATCCTTAACCGCATTACAAACCTCAGCCTTGGTAGATCCTACATCAAAAACCAGAGTGTCTTCACCAATCATATCAAGAACTTCCAAAGTAATCTGAGGAATAATATTTACCGGAACAGAAATGATCACTACATCTACATCCTTAACGATACTCATATCTGCTTTTTCAAAGATGATTCCCAGTTGAAGCGCCTTTTCCAAATGCTCCGGATCCTTATCAATACCATAGATCGTTGACCAGGTATGCTTTTTTAACTCCAGAGCCAGTGAACCGCCTATCAGTCCCAGTCCGATTACTGCTACTTTCTTCATGATAATCTTTTTAAAACTTCCTTTAATTTATCTTCCTTTACACAAAGTGAAAACCGGATATATCCCTCGCCATTCTCACCAAATACAGTTCCTGGTGTAATAAAAATATCTTTTTTGTACAACAGATCATCCGTAACCTCTGTTGATCTTTGCCCTTTGGGAATCTTTGCCCAGACAAACAAACCTGAGGAATCTTTATCGAAATCGCAATGGATGGCTTCACAGATCTCCCATACAATCTCTCTTCTTTTACTGTAAACGGCATTTATTTTTTCCAGCCATTCTGGAGACAGGTTCAAAGCTGCCACCGCTCCTTTTTGTATTCCGTAATACATTCCGGAATCCATATTGCTTTTTACCTGTAAAATATTTTTAATATTATCTTCATTTCCAAGCACTATACCAACTCTCCAGCCCGCCATATTAAAGGTTTTGCTCAATGAATTCAATTCAATGGCTACGTCTTTGGCTCCCTTAAAACTTAAAATACTTTTAGGTTTATCGTTTAGAATAAAACTGTACGGATTGTCATTCACCAGTAAAATTTCATACTTCTTTGCAAAATCGATCAGTTTTACAAAGAGTTCATCTGTTGGATTTGTACCGGTTGGCATATGCGGATAATTGATCCACATGATCTTTACTTTAGAGAGATCTATGTTTTCCAGTTTTTCAAGATCGGGGAACCAGTTGTTTTCTGCTTTCAGATCATAAAATACAGGATGGGCTTCCACGAGTCGCGTTACCGAAGTATAAGTAGGATAGCCGGGATCGGGAATTAAGACCTCATCTCCCGGATTAAGATAGGCCATAGAGATATGAAGAATTCCTTCTTTTGATCCCATTAAAGGGAGAATCTCTTTATTAACATCCAGATCTACATTATAATTCTTCTTATAAAAATTCGCTATGGAGCTTCTCAGTTCAGGTATTCCCTGGTAGCTTTGATATCCGTGATTATCAGGATTTAAAGAAGCCTCAATTAGGGCAGTGATCGCTTCCTCAGGCGGAGGAAGATCCGGACTTCCTATACCGAGATTAATGATAGGTTTCCCTTCAGCCATAAGCGATCTCACTTCCCGCAACTTGGTTGAGAAATAGTACTCCTTTACATTTTTTAAGCGATTGGCCTTATCAAATTTCATGATTCTTGTTTTGCTCGTATTCTCCTAAAATATTTAATTGTTTCACCTTGGTATTGATCAGATGCAATGCGTTTTCATACAACTTAAAATCATCTATCAGAAGATCGATAAAAAAAGCATAGCTCCAGGGCTGATCTATAATTGGCATAGACTGGATCTTGGTGAGATTGATCTCATGCTTTGCAAAAATATCCAGTACTTCAGCCAGACTTCCTTTGTTGTGTTTTGTAATGAATTTTATAGAAGCTTTATTTTTCGTTCCATTCATTTTACTCTTATAATAGGGAGTACTTTTCCCTTTTTTTAGGATAAAAAAACGGGTAGAATTGTGCCGGATCGTTTGAATATCATCTTTAAGTATCTCAAGATCAAATAATTTAGCAGCTTCTTTACTGGCAATGGCGGCAACCCCTTTGATCTGATCCCGGCTGATCCTTTTGGCAACTTCGGCAGTATCTCCTTCCTCTATCAGTTTGATATGTGGATAGGCCCTGAAGAATTTTCTACACTGAAGCAGGGCCATTGGATGTGACCATACTTCTTTAATATTTTCAAAACGCTGTCCTTTTAAAGCCATCAGATTATGATGGATATTCAGGTAGAACTCTCCTTTAATATTTAAATTGTATTCATCGATCAGTGCATAATTAGGCAGTATCGCCCCCGCTATGGAATTTTCAATTGCCATTACTGCTGCATCGGCCTCATCACTTTCTATCAGTTCCGGTAATTTTGTGAACGACATGCACTGAAGGGTTTCAATTTCTTCTCCAAAAAACTTTTTTGCCACGATATCGTGAAACGAACCTTCAATTCCTTGTATTGCTACTTTCATATTCTTACTAAAAAAAAAGTCCCGATTTTAAATCGAGACCTTCTATGTTTATATCTTATTTATCATATACATATCATATCTCGCTTTTATCTATAAAATAAAAGTAAAAATAAAAGCGGGTAAAAAAATCAAATATGTTTTTCATTTTTTGAAATATAAAGCAAATCTATAAATATATTTTTCAATTACAACAATATTTAATTGTTTTTTAAAAAATAATTTTAAAAAAAGGGAAATGATTATTAAGCTTATAATTAAATCAGTCCTTTAAGCCGGGTTTGTGATATGTTTTTAAATAAAGTTTTGTTTCTTTGTGATATAAAAGATATGGTATGTCTATTTCGGTAAAAAACATTACAAAATTTTATGGAAAACAGAAGGCTCTGAATGATGTGAGTTTTGAAATTTCATCGGGAGAGATCGTTGGTTTTCTCGGACCTAATGGTGCCGGTAAATCTACCATGATGAAAATACTGACTACTTATATTTCTCAGGATAAAGGTGTTGTAATAGTAAATGGAGCTGATGTTTCCAAAGATCCGATAGAAGTTAAAAGATCTGTTGGTTATTTACCCGAGCACAACCCGCTTTATACCGATCTATATGTAAAAGAATATCTGGGCTTTCATGCAGACATTCATCATATTTCTAAAAAAAGGATCGATGAAGTGATCGATCTGGTAGGACTTACTCCTGAAAAGAATAAAAAAATAGACCAGCTTTCAAAAGGTTACCGGCAAAGAGTTGGCCTGGCTGCAGCTCTGCTTCACAATCCGGAAGTCCTTATTCTCGATGAACCCACTACCGGACTTGACCCGAATCAATTGCTCGATATCAGAAATCTTATCAAAGAAGTTGGAAAAACAAAAACGGTTTTACTCTCTACACATATCATGCAGGAGGTGGAAGCCATGTGTAACCGGGTAATTATCATCGACAAGGGAGAAATCGTTGCGGATAAGGATTTGGAAGATTTCCTGGAAAATCAGGAACAGACTCTGGAAGTGGAATTTGACCTGAGAGTAGAACCTGAGCTTTTAAAAAGATTACCTCACCTCAGATCGGTAAAAAATATCTTTGGCAATACCTGGCAGATCAGTTTTGAGACTAAAGAAGATATGCGCCCGAAAGTTTTTGATTTTGCTCAGGAAAACGGACTTAAAACATTACAGATGCAACAAAAAATAATGAATCTGGAGAATATGTTTCAGGAACTCACCAGATAAAACCTGTATTCAATTTGAGTTTTTTTTCTAAAACCAATACCAAGTGAATATCGAGATATACATGTGAAAGTGTGATTTCTCCGGGAAAAGAAATACAGGATAATTTTGAATATATCCTGGGTTTGAACTGGTTCTTTCTATTTTTAAACTCTGAGCCATAAACCGTATCTTTACAAAAATTTTAAATCATGGATCTTTATAAAATTCCGAAACTTAAAAATCTCGATAAAAACAATTTTTTTTTACTGGCCGGACCCTGTGCCATTGAAGGAGAAGAAATGGCCCTGCGAATAGCTGAAAAGATTGTAACGATTACCGATAAACTGGGTATTCCTTATATTTTTAAAGGCAGTTTTAAAAAGGCCAACCGGTCGAGAATTGACAGCTTTACCGGAATTGGTGATGAAAAAGCCTTAAAGATCCTTGAAAAAGTTGGTAAAACCTTTGCTATTCCAACCGTAACAGATATTCATGAAAGCAGTGATGCTGCCAAAGCAGCTGCCTATGTGGATGTGTTACAGATTCCGGCATTTTTAGTACGTCAAACCGATCTGGTGGTTGCTGCGGCAAAAACCGGAAAAGTTGTGAATTTAAAAAAAGGACAGTTTATGAGTGCCGAATCTATGAAACATGCTGTAAAAAAGGTTCACAACAGCGGCAATGATCAGGCTATGATTACCGATCGGGGCACCATGTTCGGCTATCAGGATATGATAGTAGATTTCAGAGGAATTCCGGTAATGCAACAATACGCTCCTACAATTCTGGATATTACCCATTCTTTGCAACAACCCAATCAGGCCAGTGGTGTTACCGGTGGTAAACCTGAACTGATCGAAACCATTGCCCGGGCGGGAATTGCCGTTGGCGTTGACGGACTTTTCCTCGAAACACATTTTGATCCGGCCCATGCCAAATCTGATGGAGCCAATATGCTTCACCTCAATCATCTAGAAGATCTTATGACCAAACTGGTTGCTATTCGTAAAACTGTAAATGAGTTATAGGTTTTGGGTTTTTGGGTTCTGTGTTTTGGGTTAAAAGATTAGCCCATTTACAATGACTTTCGACATTTGACATTCGACTTTAGACT
>QNYL01000156.1 GCA_003973375.1 Flavobacteriia bacterium | reverse complement strand
CTTTATTTTCTGGTTTTAAAAATGAGATATCATATCCTTTTAAAAGATAATCGCTAAAGGCAACGGTATAAACCTTTTTATCATCAATAGGCTTCCCTTTAATGTACCAGATCTTTTTATCTTTATCATAAGTAAAATTATAGCGCTGTAAATAGGAACCTTCCCCTTTGCTGATTCTACCATAATTCAGTACTCTTTTTAAGAGTTTTCCGGTAATTTTTACTTTTATAACACTTCCGCCAAATGGCATCACCCTAAAAACATCAACACCGGTTATATTTCCTTTCAGCATATCATCAAGACGCATGGAACCTCCGTTAACCAGGGCACCATCCACCCGATAATCAAATCCGTAAGCCATGGATTCGGCAATCAGTTTTCCAAGATTCGTCTGTTCACTCCTAACAGCATCATCCATTCCGTTTAACGGGACTTCAGCCTTATAGATCACTTCATAGGCCTTTGGCGAATATTCCTCTATCTTTTTATTCAATATGGCCTGCCATCTGTCAACAATTTCAGCCACTTTTCTATCTGAAGGAATATTGGGATTGATCTCCACCAGTTCACTGTTTACCTCTACTTCTTTGGTCTTTTTATTGTAAGTGATCCTGTGAACATATACGGTTCTGGCATTGGCATCTGCTTTGGCAATCTTTACATTCCCTACCGGAACCAGCATATTGTAATGCTCATGTCCCCCCATCAAAAGCGGTACATCCGGTAACATTTTTGCCAGCAATTTATCCTGACTGATCTTCAGATGGGTTAAACCAAAAACCAGATCGGTTTTAGTTTTCAGATTATTATAGGCATTTTTTGCATTTTCATAGAAATCGGTATATTTAACATAAGGTACCGGATTAGAATTGACCGTAGCGCTAAAAAATCCGATCTTTATCGTTGTTCCGTCCTCATCTTTTAAATTCAGGATCACAGTTCTGGGAAAATCTTCTTTACCCTTGGCTGTATTTTTATAAAAGGGCACTGCCGTACTGTCTTTTAGCAGATGTTTTACATCTGTTGAGATCCATTGAAAGTTTGAACTGTCAATTCTTTCCTGAAGTAATTCTTCGCTAAGATCAAATTCATGATTACCAAAAGTTACCAAATCAAAGTTCATGGCATTCATTACATCTATCATCTGTTTCCCTTTGATCCTTTCTCCTTTGTACTTAACATTTCCAAGCAAAGACGGATTTAAAAAGTCTCCTGCCATAAACATAAAAGTATTCGGGTTTTCTTTAAGTAATTCCTTGTGTAAAGTTTCTACCCTGTCCATTCCTCCAAATTCACCGCCACCAAGTGCAGCGATCTCATATACATCATTCAATTGTAAAAAAGTAAACTTAATTTCATCATCCTTTCTGTTACAGGAATTCAGGATCATTAAAAAAATAATGAAAAACAGACTCGTTTTAAGTATTTTCACCAGATAATAATTTAGTATAAATGTAATGATATGCTGAGAAAAAATAATCATTTTGTTATTTTTGTTTTTTAATACCCATTAATTTGTCTAAAAAATCACTTATTCTGGTTGTCATACAATTTAGCTGTCTTGCCTATTTTGTATTCTTCGAACACTTTATAACCAACGGATTTCTATTAATTATTCAAATCATAGGATCTGTTGTGGCCCTATGGGGTATTTTTGCAATAAAGATAGGGAATTTCAATATCCAGCCTGAAATTAAAGCTTCTGCTGTTTTTGTAGATAAGGGTCCTTACAGATGGATTAGGAATCCGATGTATTTTGGTCTGATCAGTTTTTTTGGTGCCGTGGTTATCTACAACTTCACATGGATTAATTTTATCATTTACCTTTTACTTTGTACAGTACTTTTTATGAAGATCAACATAGAAGAAAAATTATTAGCTCAAAGATTTGGTAGCGTTTACAAGATTTATCTCAAGCGTACATACAGGCTTATTCCTTTTGTATATTGATTTTTATTTATATATTTGACTTATAATTATAAACTGATCTATCATGAAAAAAATTACACTTACTTTACTCTTTTTGGGTCTGTTCTTCGGATTTTCAGGATCTGTTTTTGCTCAGGAAAATTACGGAGAAGCCCTCAATGCTTTTGTTAAATTTGGTTCAAATTCGAGGATCGGTGCCAATTATGAAATTCAGATTTCCAAAAATTTTACTGTAGCTCCTCAAGTTGTTATTCCTTTTGATTTCGGATATTTTGTTTTAGGTGCCCGAGCAGATTACTATTTTGACAGCCTTTTTAAATTACCAACTGCCTGGGATATCTATGCAGGGGTTGACACAGGAATTATTGTTAATGGTGGGGATAGTTTCGATTTGAATTTACACGTTGGTGCGGAATACAAGTTTACTGAAAACTGGGGTATCCTTGGTGAAATTGGTGGTGGTACTTCCTCTACAGGTGGAATTGGAGTAGCTTATCATTTCTAAAAAGAAATTTTTAAAAAATAAAAAACCTGTTTAGAGTAATTTAAACAGGTTTTTTTTTATTTTTATCGTCTCAATTCATTTTATAACTCTTTTTAAACAATTCACATGAAAGTATTAGGTATAGATATAGGAGGCTCGGGAATTAAAGGTGCCATTGTTGATACAGAAACCGGCGAACTGGTTACCGAACGTCACAGAATACCCACACCCCGACCTGCAACACCAAAAAATATTGCCAAAACTATCAAAGCTATTGTAGATCATTTTGAATGGAAAGGAAAAGCAGGATGTGGTTTCCCTACTCCACTGTCACATGGAAAATGCCTTTCCGGATCTAATCTGCACAAGAGTCTGGAAGGTGTTCAAATAGATGAATTGTTTAAAGAAGCAACAGGAATCGATTTTACCGTGATCAATGATGCCGATGCAGCTGCACTGGCCGAATTTAAATTTGGAGCGGGAAAAGGCAAGGACGGACTGGTTGCAGTGATTACACTTGGAACCGGAATTGGTTCCGGCCTGTTCTTTAACGGAAACCTGATTCCTAATACCGAACTGGGTCACCTTAGCTATAAAGATGCTCCCTTTGAAAAATATGCTGCCGATTCTATCAGAAAAATTGAAGGTCTCAGCTATAAAAAATGGGGGAAAAGACTCAACAAATATTTTAAACATGTTAAACTAATTCTTTCTCCTGATCTGGTTATCATAGGAGGCGGAGCCAGTAAAAAGCTGGATAAATTTAAAAATGAACTGACTGTTGATCTTAATATCATTCCGGCAGAAAACAAAAATGAGGCAGGAATTATTGGTGCGGCGCTTGCTGCTGAGGAAGGGATCAAATAATTCTATCCAAACACCTCTAAAGCAACATTATAAGCACTTTCAAAACTTAAAGGATTGATCTGTGTATCAACTTTCTTTGCTGTAAAATAAGAGAGTAATTTTTCCGTTGGCATATTTCCGGTAAGCTCATCATTTGCCATCGGACACCCACCAAAACCTTTCAAGGCACCATCAAATCTTTTGCATCCTGCAGTATAGGCTGCATCTACTTTATCATACCATGTACTGATATTGGTATGTAGATGTGCTCCAAATTCAATTTCCGGATAAAGCGGAATCAGATTTGAAAACAAATAAGAAATCGTTTTGCTGTCGGCTACCCCGATAGTATCAGAAAGGGAAAGAATCTTCACTCCCATTCCCGCCATAATCCCAGTCCATTTAGCCACAATCTCAACATCCCACGGATCTCCGTAAGGATTGCCAAATCCCATCGATAAATAGGCAACAACCTCCTTATTTGAATTAAAAGCGATAGTAATGATCTCTTCAAGAATCTTTAGTGACTGAGCAATTGTTTTACCTGTATTTCTCATTTGAAAGATTTCGGAAATTGAAAATGGATAACCGAAAAAATCGATCTCTTCAAAAACGCTTGCATCACGGGCACCTCTTACATTGGCAACAATGGCCAGCAATTTACTCCGTGTATTGTCAAGATTCAGGTTTTTAAGTACCTCAGCAGTATCTCTCATCTGCGGAATCGCTTTAGGCGAAACAAAACTTCCAAAATCTACCGTGTCAAAGCCCACTTTTAATAAGGCATTGATATACTCTGTTTTCAATGCTGTAGGAATAAAATGACTTTTAATGCCCTGCATAGCATCTCTGGGACACTCTATGATCTTAACTTTTTCCATTCAATAACCAAAGATACAAAAAAGAAAAAGGATTATTTTTTTGCGAATAAAATAAAAAATCCGATGGCAATAAAGACAAAAACCTGAAACCATTTTAGAAAATTCTCAAATTTCAGGTTGTTCCTTAAGAAACCCGTAAGCCGGTCAGAAACTACCGATACAAAAGTAAAGACCAGAAAAGCCTGTAGCATAAAAAGGAATCCTAAAATATAGATCTGCATGGTAATATTTCCATTCGAAACTACAATAAAACCAGGAAAAAAAGCCAAAAAGAAAAGCGCTACTTTTGGGTTCAACACATTCATTACAAACCCCTGTTTGTACAACTGCAGCAAATCTGGTTTAAGCTTTACCCGGGTCTCGAGATCGATATCTGCATTGCTTTGATAGGTTTTAAAAGCGAGATAAAAAAGGTAAGTACCTCCAAAGATCTTAATGATCAAAAATAAGTTATCCGATCTATGTATCAGGGCAGCAAGGCCGAATGCAATGTAAGTGGTATGAACAATGATTCCGGTAACCAGTCCTAAAGCGGTAACAATACCATATTTTTTACCGTTTGTAATACTTTGTACCATCACATAAATAATATCAGGACCCGGCATAAAAGTAAGCAACACCGAAGCAGACAAAAATGATATGATCACAGAAGTATCCAGAATAAAATTTTAAGACCGTTGCAAAACTATATAGAATTATGAAATAAAGGCAATTATTTGTCCAACTTCTTCCTTCTCAAAAAACCTGCCTTGCCGCAGGCGGGTTTAAGTCCTCATAAACAATAGTTTACTGTGGGTTAAATTCTTATCGGGCGTCGAATTTAAACAAATAATCGCCTTTTGCAACGGTCTTATTTTTGTAAAAATAACTGAAATAAATAATTGTTTCCTTTCAGCATTTAACTGAAAACAAAAAAACCTGCAACACAAAGTTACAGGTTTCAGATTTTATAAATCTCGTTTTCTTATAAAGAAGCAGAGTATTCAAGCAGGTCGATAATTTTGGTTGAGTAACCAAATTCGTTATCATACCATGAAACAACTTTGATAAAGTTATCTGTTAGAGCAATACCTGCTTTTGCATCAAATACAGAAGTTCTAGATTCACCAACAAAATCCTGAGAAACAACCAGTTCTTCAGTATATCCAAGAATACCTTTTAATTCTCCTTCTGAAGCTTCTTTCATTACTTTACAAATCTCATCGTAAGAAGCAGATTTCTTAATATTTACGGTAAGGTCAACAACAGAAACATCCATTGTAGGTACTCTGAAAGCCATACCGGTTAATTTTCCGTTCAGGGAAGGAATTACTTTTCCAACTGCTTTTGCAGCTCCTGTTGAGGAAGGAATAATGTTATGAATTGCAGCTCTACCACCTCTCCAGTCTTTCATTGAAGGACCGTCAACAGTTTTTTGTGTAGCGGTAGTGGCATGAATAGTAGTCATTAAACCTTCTGTAATTTCAAAATTATCATGTAAGACCTTAGCGATAGGTGCTAAACAGTTTGTAGTACAAGAAGCATTTGAGAAAATGTTATCAGAAGCTTTCAACTCTTTGTGGTTAACTCCCATTACAAACATCGGTGCATCAGGAGAAGGGGCTGAAATAACAACTTTTTTAGCTCCTCCAATAATATGCTTGTTAGCCATATCAAGGGTTTTAAAGATACCGGTTGATTCGATCACATATTCTGCACCAATTTCATCCCATTTTAAATCTTCAGGATTTCTTTCTGCAGTAATTCTGATTGTTTTACCGTTTACCACCAGGTGACCATCTTTAACTTCTACTTCTCCATCAAAATGACCATGTACCGAATCATATTTTAACATATAAGCCAGATAATCAGCATCAAGTAAATCATTAATACCAACAACCTGTACGTTATCTCTTGTACATGCAACTCTAAATGCAAGTCTTCCAATTCTACCAAATCCGTTAATTCCTATTTTAATCATCTTTTTTAATTTAATAATATTTAACTTTATATTTATACTGACATAATTTCAGATACTCTTAATATTTCAGGGTTTATTTTATGATGTTCTTTTACGGCCAGTTCCAAATCAATATCAACCATTTCATTGTTGATCATTCCCACCATCAGGTTAGATTTACCATCAAGAAGTAATTCTACTGCCTTAACCCCCATCCTGCTGGCCAGCACCCGGTCAAAACAACTTGGCGCCCCACCTCTTTGCATATGGCCCAATACAGAAACCCTTACATCATATTGCGGCAGGTTCTCCTCCACATAAGAGGCCAATTGAAAAACATTCTCACCTGTTTTATCACCTTCTGCTACAACCACCAGACTGGAGGTTTTACCTGATCTGCGACTTTTTTCAAGAGATAAAAGCAATCTGTCCAGCCCCATATCTTCTTCGGGAATTAGGATCTCTTCAGCACCGGCGCCAATACCTGAATTCAAAGCGATAAAACCTGCATCTCTTCCCATCACTTCAACAAAGAACAAACGATTATGAGAACTTGCAGTATCTCGTATCTTATCAATCACTTCAACAGCTGTATTTAAGGCCGTATCATAACCAATGGTAAAATCTGTACCATAAATATCGTTATCGATGGTACCCGGAAGACCAATTACAGGAAAATTGTATTCTTTACTGAAAACCATAGCTCCTGTAAAGGAACCGTCTCCACCGATTACTACCAATGCATCAACTTCATTCTTATCCAAATAATCATAGGCTTTTTTTCTACCTTCAATAGTTCTGAACTCATCAGAACGTGCCGACTTTAAGATCGTACCTCCTTTTTGAATGATATGATGTACATCTCTGGCTGTTAGCGTAATTATATCTCCTTCTATCAAGCCTTCGTAACCTCTGTAAATCCCAACACTTTCCAGTTTATAATATGATGCTGCCCTGATCACTGCACGTATTGCCGCATTCATTCCTGGAGCATCTCCTCCTGATGTTAAAACACCTATTTTTTTTATTAACTTTTTCATTTTTCAAAAATCACACAAAAATACTAATATTTAAGCGATAATTTATTCTAAAAATTAAAATATTGCGAAATCGCTGTATTATTTAATGATTTATTAACATTGGAAACAAAAATAATTACTGATGTAAAATAAAGGTTTCTGTTTATTTTATATTTAAAAGTCTTTTCCCGGATATTTTGCAAAGAATGTTTCAATAGCTCCACGGTCAGAAATTGTTACAAAACACTGTTTTTTATTTTTACCTCCAAAAGTTATGTTGGTAGGATTTTTACCTTTTAACCGGATCTCTCTGATCTTTTTTCCCCGAGGACTCAGCACAACAACTTTTCCGGCTCCATAACGGCAAACATAAAGATTTCCTTTGCTGTCGCATCGCATGCCATCGAGTCCAAAATCCTTAAAAGAATAAAAAAGCTTTTTACCTGAAACATTTCCCTGCTGACCAATAGTGTAAACCCATATCCTTTTTTGTACCGATTCATTTACATACAGTTTTTTACCATCAGGAGAAACCTCAATTCCGTTTGTGGTTCCCATATTGCTTTCAAGCAAATGAAAACCATTCCGATCTACTTTCCAGAGATTACCTGTGCTGTCTTTCCAGTTAGGATCGCTGGCATACAGTGTACCATCAGGAGAGATGGCTACATCATTGGGCTGATTGGCCCGGGATTCATGAGCAAAAACTACGGCTTGATTTGTTCCGTTCGTAATGGTCAACACATTGTGATTTACATAATCGGCAATATACATATTATCTTTCCTGTCAAACCTTATTCCATTCCCCACACTTTTACCGGGAAGTACAGCAAAAACACTTCCATTTCCTTTTTTATCGACCTTACCAATGGTTCCTTCCTTTTCAAAGTTCACTACATAAAGCTCTCCTTTGCTGTTGGTTGCCGGTCCTTCAATACCTTTTGTAAACACGTGTTCCGGGGTAAAATCAGTTGCTGTATCCGATAAAGTTTTACATGATATCAGATTCATAATCAGTATTGACAGCAAGATATATTTAAAAAATTTCATCGTTTTTGTTTTAAAATTGAATTGGAAAGAAAAACCGCCCAACAGCTTTTTTATTTCTGATAGACGGTTAACTCAAAACTCAAATAAATTACTTAAAATGATATCGTCTGAATGCTTCCAGAGCAGCGTAATCTGCCAATCCGAGATCATTGTATTTTTGTGCCGTTTCCTTATTTCTGTCTTCGGCTCTCATCCAGAATTCTCTTGAATCATCTCCCTGGAAAAGAACACCGTCCTTTTGTGACTGGTGAAAGAAAATAGCCTGTCTTTTTTTCTTAACCTGGTCAGGGCTCATTGGCACTGCCATTTCAATTTCATGGATCTCCCATTCATGCCATGCGCCTCTGTAAAGCCATACCCAGCAATCATCCATAAATTTCTTATTCTTTAATTTATCTAGGGAAGCGAAGATCGCATCCAGACAGATCTTATGGGTTCCGTGCGGATCGGCAAGATCTCCAGCGGCATAGATCTGATGAGGCTTGATCTTTGTAATAATATCTGTTACCAGATCGATATCCGTATCACTGATTTTGTTCTTTATGTTTCTTCCCGTTTCATAGAAAGGCATATTCAGAAAAAATACTTTTTCATCTGGAACTCCCAGATATCTTGTCGCTCCTATTGCTTCTTTTCTTCTGATCACCGCTTTCAGCTCGCGAACTTCAATAGGATCTATATCGAATTCTTTTTTCTTTTTCAGATCATTGATGATCTTTTTTGCAACGGAATTATCACCGTCAAGCGAAAGTGCTACTTCTGCAAATTTTATGGCTTCGGTATCCGCTACGGCAATATTCCCTGAGGTTTGATATACAATATGCACATCATGCCCCTGCTCTACCAAGCGGTCAAATGTTCCTCCCATTGAGATCACATCATCATCGGGGTGCGGACTAAAAATGATCACACGTTTTCTTGAAGGATCCTTTCTTTCAGGACGATTCGTATCATCGGCATTAGGTTTTCCACCCGGCCATCCGGTAATGGTATGTTGCAAATGATTGAAGATTTTAATATTCAGGTTATAGGCTGATCCGTGTTTGAGCAAAAGATCGGCCATACCATTATTGTTATAATCTGCATCAGTTAATTTCAAAATAGATTTCTGCTTTAACTCACTCAGCCAGACTGCCCCTTTTATGGTTAATTCTTCAGTCCAGTCACAGGAAGTAACCAGCCATGGAGTTTTAATTCGGGTCAATTCTTTAGAAGCCCCTGAATCTAAAACAAAGGTCACATTATCATGCTTTTGCAGATAGGATGCCGGAATGTCAGAGGTAACTTCCCCTTCAATGGCTTCCTTAACTACTTTTGCCTTATTGATCCCCCAGGCCAGCAAGACAATTCGCTTTGCTTTTCTAATGGTGCCAATTCCCATGGTAATGGCCACTCTGGGTACATTCTCGATACCGAGAAATGCAGGAGCCGCATCAATACGGGTAATATGATCTAAGGTGATATTCCTTGTTCCGGAATTAAAGTGAGAACCAGGTTCATTAAAACCAATGTGACCGGTTCTACCAATACCTAAAAGCTGAAAATCGAGTCCGCCGGCAGCTTTGATCTTAAACTCATAATCAATACAATATTGCTGAACCTCTTCTTCAGGGATAGTTCCATCAGGAATATTGATATTCTCGGGTAAAATATCCACATGATTAAAAAGATGTTCATGCATAAAATACCAGTAACTCTGTGGATTGCTTTTCTCCATCGGATAATATTCATCCAGATTGAATGTGATCACATTCTTAAAGCTCAATCCTTCTTCCTTGTGCATTCTTACAAGCTCTTCATAAACCTTTATTGGTGAAGAACCTGTAGCCAGACCCAAAACACATTTTTTTCCTTCCTTTTTCTTACTTCTGATCAGATCGGCAATTTCCTGTGCAACAACCAAAGATCCGGTATTTGAATTATCAAATATCACGTTGTGGATCTTTTCAAATCGGGTTTCTTCAAACTTACCAGCTTCAGAACTTGACTGCTGAGGCTGACCTGACCACTGCACCGTGAGCAGACGACCTCCTGTCTGGACGGTGTTAGAGATGAGCTGCTGTATATGCTGTGCCCCGGGCCCCGTCTCCGTGGAAACGACGCCGGGAGTCACGTGCTGAGTTTGCAGCAAGGACTTCTCCACGCGAAGGCTCCAGCCTTCGTTATCAGGATCACCTTCGTATCTGTTGCATAAAGGCAGAAAGCATGACAATTACGTTTATTGAGATTCCACACTTTTGTACCAGTTTCTGTGCCCTTTGTTGAATCTCTGCGACATTTCAATAGGAATTCAACAAACAATGTTCTCTCTCTCTCTCTCTCTCTCTCTCTCTCTCTCTCTCTCTCTCTCTCT
>QNYL01000025.1 GCA_003973375.1 Flavobacteriia bacterium | reverse complement strand
GTGTGGATAGAGAAGTCATTGAGAAATGGTTGTATGTAATCGTCGGTCTCACTTTCCTTTCCGGAATTTTAGGAACAGGACACCACTATTATTATGTTGGTGTAAATAAAATTTGGATCATCGTAGGTGGTATTTTTTCTTCATTGGAACCACTTGCCTTTTTAGGTATGACATTGTTTGCTATTCGAATGTATCAAAAAGGGGAAAAGAAACATCCCAATAAGATTGCTTTGTATTGGACTTTGGGTGCTGCAATCGTATCTTTCTTGGGAGCCGGTTTATTAGGTTTTGCCCATACTATTCCTCAAACCAATGTCTATACACATGGTACTCTGGTTACTGCTATGCATGGTCACCTGGCTTTCTGGGGCGCTTACGCGATGATTGTTTTTGCTATCATCAGTTATTCTCTGCCCAATATGACCGGTAGAAAATTCTATGATACTGCCCGAGGAAGAATGGCTTTCTGGCTTGCCAATATAGGAATGCTTGGAATGACTATTTCTTTTGGAGTTGCCGGTGTTGCCCAGGTATATTTGGAACGTAAAATGAAGATGGATTTTATGGTGGTACAACAGGAAATAGAAGTGCATTTTTGGGTATTAATCATTATGGCAACCATCTTTATAACTGGTATCACACTCTTTATTATTGAATTTTTCAAGCATGGAAAACCCAATGATGAAGCTTTAGTACAAAATATTCAATAGCTTTAGTTTTTAAATTAGAACCAGCCAGAGTTAAATTTTTTTTAACTCTGGTTGTTTTTTTTAGTAATATTACATAAGTTATTATCAAATCAACAAATGGTTTATTATTGATAATTTTATGACACTCAAAATTCAGCAGCATACAAATGAAAAAGAATTCACCCTATTATAAAGAAACCGGAAAAGAAATTCAGGTCTTTGAACAATCCTACCATAACAAGATCCCTTTTTTATTGAAAGGACCCACCGGTACGGGTAAATCGCGTTTTATCGAATACATGTCGTATAAACTCGGTAAAGAACTAATCACTGTTTCCTGTCATGAAGAAACCTCATCAACCGACCTGATCGGCAGGTACATCATTAAAGGTGCTGAAACCATATGGCTTGACGGACCTTTAACAAGGGCTGTAAAAGAAGGAGCCATTATTTATCTGGATGAAATTGCTGAAGCCAGGCCGGATGTGATTGTTGCGATCCACCCGCTTACCGATCACAGAAGAGAACTCTTTATTGATAAACTGGGCGTAGTGGTAAAAGCCCACCCCGATTTTATGCTGGTAGCCTCTTTCAATCCGGGATATCAAAGAGGTTTTAAAGAACTAAAACCTTCTACCCGACAGCGTTTTGTCGCTATCAGTTTTACTTATCCGGATGCTAAACTGGAAACCGAAATCATCATCAATGAAACCGGATTAGAAGCCGGAATAGCCAAAAAACTGGTGAAAATTGCCAATAAAATCCGGAATCTTAATGAACTCGGACTTACAGAAACAGTTTCGACAAGATTACTGGTAGATGCTGCAAAGTTAATTCACAGCGGTTTACCAAAAAGACTTGCCCTGGAAGTTGCCGTGGTTGAACCTTTAACAGATGATCTGGAAATCGTGGAGGCTTTAACAGATCTGTGTCACCTGATGATCTGATTGTATAATACTATTTATTTTGCCTGCAAAGTAAAAAACAGTCAACTATTTACAAATAAAAATGTCCGAATTGTGAAAGTAGTAAACCCGCTCATCACAATTCAGACATTTTTTTATTCTAAATAATTTTAACTATCCGCAGCCATTAAGAACATAGGTTTCATTTCGAACCTGTGGTAATGAGGTCTCAGACGTTTGATGTTATAATATTTATCAACATCTACTATTTTATTGGTACTGGTAACCACTTCCAGAGGCACATCGTCATATCTACCGTTCTTTAGAACGACGAGTCTTCCGTGAAATCCTCCGAGTATCAGGTCAAGAGCCAGATTTCCATAGGCCATAGGCACAATAGAATCTACTGCATCAGGATCACCTCCACGTACCAGATAACCCAATTTCTGATTGATGATATTGATGGTTTTACCATTATTGAACTGTGCCGTATTTTCTTTGATCTCTGCAGAGATCAGATCTCCGATACCTCCTAATTTGGCATGTCCGAACATATCTTTTTCAGCATTCTGGAAAACCATTTCTCCTCCTTTAAACATGGCTCCTTCAGAAACCAGTACCACAGAATATTTACTCGGATTATTATTACGGTCGTGAACCAGTAATTCAGTCAGATGACTAATGTCAAATTCATATTCTGGAATTACACAGCGGTTTGCTGCTCCTGCCATGGTAGGTAACATGGCTGTAAATCCGGCATATCTACCAAAAACTTCCATAACCAGAATTCTTTCGTGAGAACCGGCTGAGGTACGCAGGAAATTGGTCATTGAGATGGTTCTGGTAACACAGGTACTAAAACCGATACAATAATCTGTTCCTGGTACATCGTTATCCATGGTTTTTGGAATGGCAACAACTTTAATACCCTCTTTATACATTCTTACCCCGTAGCTTAAAGTATCGTCACCTCCAATAGGAATGAGATAATCCACTTCCAGCCACTCAAGGTTCTTGATAATCTCAGGAGTGAGGTCATTGAAATCCTTGTTGTAAGTATCTTTCAGGTGTTCAGGCACTTTATCTTTAGGCATATGACTGGGTCTTGTTCTTGAGGAGTGTAAAAAAGTACCTCCTGTACGTCCTGCCTTATTAACAATATCATTTGTCAGAATAATAAAATTTCTTGAATTGTCTGCTTTCTTGTCTCTGATTAATTCGGTAATTCCTGCCCATCCTCTTCGTAAGCCAATTACCCTGTAACCTTCGCGATTGGCTCTGATAGTAATCGCCCTGATGGCAGGATTTAATCCCGGTACATCACCTCCACCGGTTAAAATTGCAATTACTCCTTTGATCTTTTTTACATTTGCCATATTTATAATTTTTATATTAGATATTCTATTAATAATTAATGTTTTAGCCTAAATAATTTTTAAAATCTTTATCCTGCTTTTTTCAGGTAGAACCTGATAAAAAACAGAGCGTACAGACTTTTGTAAAATTATAAAAAAGATTTGGCATTCTTTATATTTGAATTGATGAATATTCAGATTATTTTAAAAAAAATAACATTCTTTATGTTAAACAAATTTTAACCGGCTTTTCAGAACAAAACTTCTGATAAAGAAACCGTTTTATTTCTTTAAAACCGGGCCTTTTGTTTTTCGCATCAGGATCTCATCATAACCTTTTGCCACATAATCTGTTAAAACCCCAACTTCCTGATAGCCTAATTTCTTATAAAATTTTTGCGCTTTTTTATTGAACGAGGAAACACATAAAAAAACATTCGTACCTGATGAAAAGAATCTTTCTTCAATAAAAGCCATCATGAGTTCCCCTAAATTATGGCCTTGCCATTCTTTTTTTACTGCAATACTTTTTAAATATCCCGTAAAAGCTCCTTTTTCCTGTAAAACAAAGGTTCCTACAATTTGATCATCAATTAAAACAATAAAGGTTTCATGTAATGGGTCTTTCAGCGTTCTTAGTATCATTTCGTTGGTTATTCCAAGAGTAATCCACGGATCCGACCCGGCCATAAGTTTTGCACAGATCTTTCTTTCTGCTTCTGAACGGACTTTCCTAATTACAGGTTTATGTTTCATTTGGAAAACAAGTTTATAATTGATGAATAAAAGTAATCATTTATTTATTTTTTGTTCGGTGATATTTGATAAATTTACTTTCGAAAAATCAATCTGATCCATGAGTCCGATAATCGTATTTTCTGTTTTAGTTCTTTATTTTGGTGTTCTGTTCCTGATCTCCAGAATTACTTCAAGAAATGCCGGTGTGCAGACCTATTTTACCGGTGATCATCAGTCGCCCTGGTATGCAGTTGCTTTTGGTATGATCGGGGCTTCCTTATCGGGAATTACATTTATTTCGGTTCCGGGAGAGGTTGGTAATACCAATTTTTATTATTTCCAGCTGGTTTTGGGCTATCTGGTTGGTTATTTTCTAATTGCCAGGATTCTTTTACCCCTGTATTATAAGCTAAATCTGATATCGATCTATTCTTATCTCGGATCGAGATTTGGTAAGTATTCACACAAAACAGGTTCTTTACTCTTTCTGATCTCTCAGTCGATAGGAGCCTCGCTAAGGCTTTTTGTTGTGTCAGTGGTTTTACATCTTGCTTTTTTTCAAAAATATGATGTTCCTTTTTTTGTAACCGTTACCACAACAATCTTGTTGATCTGGTCTTACACCAATCGTGCAGGAATTAAAACAATTGTATGGACTGATATTTTCCAGACCACCATGATGTTATTGTCGGTTGGCGTGAGTATTTATATTGTTAAAAGTGAGTTGGGACTTTCCTTTACAGGGATGATAAAAGCTGTTACAGAAAGTAAATATGCTACTGTATTTAATTTCGACTGGTTTTATGAAAAGAACTTCTACAAGCAGTTTATTACAGGAATTGTTGTTGCCATTGCCATGAACGGACTGGATCAGAATGAAATGCAAAAAAGTCTGACCTGTAGAAATTTAAAGGAATCGCAAATGAATATCTATCTCTATAGTGTTATTCTGGTCATAACCAATCTGATCTTCCTGACACTCGGGGTTCTGCTCTATCTTTACATCCAAAAAACCGGAATTGACTGGCCTGTTGATGCACAGGGTCATTTTATCGAAACAGATAAGATCTTTCCGGATTTGGCTTTAAATCATTTCGGGATCTTTGCAGGAATCATTTTTATGCTGGGGATCGCAGCAGCGGCTTTTTCTTCTGCAGATTCGGCAATGACCTCCTTAACCACAGCTGTTTATACTGATTTTATAAGTGTTGATAATAAAACAGAAGCTGAAAAGAAAAGAATCAGAAACCGTATCAATATTGCAGTGGCTTTTGTTTTGATTGGTATCATAATGATCTTCAGAGCTGTAAACAATGATAGTGTGATCAACACCGTATTTACCATAGCAGGTTATACTTATGGTCCGTTGCTGGGATTATTTTCTTTTGGCTTATTGTCCAGATATTCTGTAAAAGATAAGTGGGTACCTTTTGTTGCGGTTTTATCACCTTTTCTGGCTTATTTCGTTAAAATAACCGCTATCAGCTGGTTTAATTTCCATTTTGGATTCACACTATTACTGATTAATGGTTTAATCACTTTTTTGGGACTCTGGATTATAAGGGACAGAAAAAAAACGGAACAGTAAACAGTTTATCTGCGGTAATCTGCGAAATGTGCGGGAGAAAAGAGTAGCGAAGAGCGAAAAGGGATTAGTTAATGCTGCGAAACCGGTTAAAAATAATTAAAGCATTTAATCATTGATAATTGACTGAAATTTGAGGGCTTAAAACAATTTTATATTTTATTTGAGGTTTGAAATTTGTTATTTGAACATTAACCAAGTAGATTTGCAAAAACACAAAAAACAATGGATTTTATCAAAAAGAACCTTTCCAATATTATATTCTTTGCCTTTATCATCTTTCTTTTTACACCCTATGGATTGCCGGTTAGAGCCTTGCTTATCAAAGGGGTTTCCTATGTTACTACACGGGTTTTTAATATGGAGATCGATGAAAGTGAAAGAGTTGATCTAAGCACTTACAACTGGAATTTATCAGATACTCAGGGGAATGCAGTAGATTTTAACGATTATAAAGGAAAAGTGGTTCTAGTGAATTTCTGGGCAACCTGGTGTCCGCCATGTGTGGCCGAAATGCCTTCTTATCAGGATCTTTACAATGATTATAAAGATAAAATGGAATTTGTTTTTGTAGCCAGTGATGATCAGGGAAAAGTAATGAAATTCCTTGCCGATAAAGGCTATAAACTCCCGGTTTATTTTCAGACCTCAAAGGCTCCGGAAGAGTTGCGAAGCAATTCCCTGCCCACTACCTTTATCATTGATAAAAAAGGCAGGATCGTTGTTGATAAAACGGGTGCTGCCGACTGGAACAGCGGTAAGGTAAGGGATATGCTGGATGATCTGATCAATAACTGATCCCGAGATCATTATCCCTGACCTCAGCAAGTTTTTGTTTTAGTTTCTTTTTAAAATCTGCTACAACACCAGCATATTCAGGTTTTAGAGCCAGGTTATAAAATTGTTTGGGGTCCTTTTCCATATCGTAAAGTTCAATACCCGATCCTGCATCTTCATCGTATTGAATATAAGCCCATTTATCAGTTCTCAGTAAAAACGACCTTCCTCCCTGAGTTACGGTAAAAGCCATGTCGCGAACTTTGGTATTGGGATGATCTATGGTTTTTACCAGACTTTTCCCTTGTAAATATTTAGAAGGCTTTAATCCGGCTAATTCTGAGATGGTTGGGTACAGATCGAGTAATTCAACAAAAGAATTACACACTGCAGGCTTTTTCCCGGGAACTTTTATGATCAAAGGAACTCTGACGGATTCTTCATGTAGACTTACCTTCATCCAGAACCGGTGTTCTCCCAAATGAAATCCGTGATCGGAAGTGAAGATCACTATAGTATTGTCTTCCAGACCTTCATCCTTTAAGGTTTTTAATACCTTTCCTACCTGAGTATCCATATAAGAAACCGCAGCATAATAAGCTGCCACAGCCTTTTTTTCCTGTTCCGGCGACATCTGAGCATTTACGCTTGTAACATAATTGATTCCCCGTTTTGGAATATCATTCCAGTCATTCTCTATCCTTTCCGGCATAATGATATTTTGAAACGGATAGGGAATAAAATACTTTTTCGGAGCTACAAAAGGCACATGAGGACGCACAAATCCAATAGCGAGAAAAAAAGGTTTATCTTTATGTTTCTTAATAAGTTCAATAGCTTTCTGGGCAGTTTTCCCATCAGAATGAACAAGATCATCTCCGTCTGCCTTAACAATGGTCATTACATTACCGCCTTTCCGTTCAATCTTTCCGTCGGGATTTCCCTGTACAAGTTCAGCTTCACCTTTGGCTTTCCATTCCGGACCTTTACTGTTAAAACGTTCTGTCCACGAGGCTTCATCATCGGTTCCGTTAGAACCGGTTTCAATATCAATAGGCACTCCCATATGGAAGATCTTACTTACCCTGGCAGAATAATAACCGTTATCTTTAAACAATTGTGCCCAGGTTTGCCTGTTGGGACCGATGTTCTTCCTGCCGCTTACATAACCATAAGTTGTGGTAGCACTGGGATAATAGCCCGACATAAAAGAAGCTCTGGACGGGCCACACACCGGATACTGGCAATAGGCCTTGGTATATCTAACACCTTCGGAAGCCAACTTATCGATATTGGGTGTTTTACTGGCTTTATTTTCATAGGCCGAAACAGCCGTTGCCGTAAGATCATCTGAAATAATAAACAGAACATTAAACTTTTTATTATTTTGAGATGAAACAAATAATGAAGTAAAAAGGATAAAAATTAAAGAGAAATATTTCATTTTAAAGGAAAATTACTTTTGATTATAACACAAATTTAAACATTTTATCCATTTAAAGAATGTAAAAGAAAAGAAGAATTATTAAATTTATGGCTGTCGGGCAATTTAATAAGGTAATTCGTCTAAAAAAAAAGATCCTTTAATGATTTTGATTTAATTTTATCGCCGGTTTTACCGGAATGATAATCCTTATAAAACATTACAATTATGAAAAACAGTTATTTTCAACAAGGTATATTCACACTTATTTTATTTATGATCATCACTTTGGTACAGGCACAGAATCCTGTAGAAGTAATCTATCATAAAACTTTAAAGGAGAAAAACAAAAAGCCTGCCGCTAAATTTATTTTTAAAGACAACGTGGCATATCTCTCTGATAATGGTGATAAAAATCTGGCTTATATAGATTACAATACCGGAGAAGTGATTAATATCATTAAACTTAATGATCGTTTTTATAAAACTGTTGAAAAGTTTGCCTCCCTGCCACAGCCTGTTTTACAGAATGAAACTGAAAAAATTCTGGGATATAAATGTAAGAAAGCAACCTTTAAGGCTTTTTCAAATACCATTGAGGTTTGGTATACTGAGAAAAGTAAGGCTAAAGGTTCTCCTTATCAAAGTTATTTACCTAAAAACGGGCTTGTTTTAAAAGTTAAGATCAATGGAAGCCAGCGAATGATCGCAACAGACATCCGTAAATTACCGGAAGACACTGTATTGTTTTATCCTGTTGCTGAAGCAAAAGAGATCACCAAACCGGAGCTAAGAGAATTACAGATCAAATCGAGGTATGTAAGTCTGCCTGTTTTTAACAAACAACAGGTCAATTTTGATACAAAATTAAAAGCCTGTAGTCTTGATGAGAAAAACAAAACCTACCGCTGTTCCAACGGGACTGTTATTTTAAAAAAGATCGAGTTGCCAGAGATTGCTAGAAAAGGGGCAAGTGTATTTGCCACACTTACCAACTGGTCTAATGGAGATGCCTACGACAGAACCTGCAGTTTATTTACGGTTTCTGATACAAAAGAAAAAACAGTACTGGATGCATTTAAAAACGGGATAAAGGTTCTGCCTGTATTTAAAGGCCGTGACGGAAAAGAATATCAGGGTATTGTAAGCACTTCTGATTATTCTGTTCCGGTTGAACTGATGCGGTTCTTTACTTCGTTCGGAGTATCCCATTTTAACAAAAAGCGGGAAATTAACAATTACAAATGGAGGGATTCTGTTGTGTACAAAGAAGAAATAACCTCTTTGATCCCGAATACAAAAAAGGAGATATGGATAGGTGTATTTATTGGCAATTATGATAAAGGAGGTCATAAGGTAAGTCTGGAACTCGATTTCTATCCCGCCTGGGAAAAAGAAAAGGAAGTTGAGAAGAAGTACATCAACCCTTTATTCAGCACCTTGAATATCCTTGAGATGTCAGGGCAAAATTACGGCAGACTGTTTAAAACAGATACGTTAAAAACAGAATTTACCGTACCGGAAAATGTAAAGGACCTTAAATTACTGTACACTTCTACAGGCCATGGTGGCTGGGGAGGAGGAGATGAATTTAATCAGAGGCTGAATAAGGTTTATATCGATGGAAAACTCATCTATAATGAAGTACCGTGGAGAACTGATTGCGGCACCTACCGATTGTCAAATCCGGCTTCCGGCAATTTTTCAAACGGGTTGTCATCAAGTGATCTGAGCCGTTCCAACTGGTGCCCTGCAATGCTAACTTCTCCAAAAGTGATTCATTTAAAAGATCTCTCACCCGGAAAACATACAATTCAGGTGGTTATCGAGCAGGGAGATGATGATGGAAACAGTTTTAATCACTGGAGTGTAACAGGAATACTTACAGGTAGTTATAAAAAATAAAAGGCAGCTCCGGAGAGCTGCCTTTTAAAGGGAAATAATAAACTAAACTTATTCTTTTACCATTCTAAGGGGCAGTAAAAATACCTCACCTTCCTTAACGGGTTTGTAATTTGATTTTTTGTAATTCAACCTGCTTTTTATATAAGCTTCAGCCAGTTTGTTTGGAGAATGTACAGAGAGTACAATGATCTCACTTTTGGTGTTGATGGTAAATAAGACTTCTGCCGTACATTCATTCTTATGGTATTCATACGGACACTCATCACCAATGAGCTTTATAATATCATTTCTCAGTTGAGTAGTTACAGGATTGATCGGTTTATCCGGATTTACAGGGTCATAATCCTTAGCGGAAACATTGATTGAGAAAAGTACAACTGCGATTAAAAAAATCTTAAGATTTTTCATAATAAATAATTTAGATTAGACAAATAGATTAGACATTTATAAAACAGACGTAAGCTGTAGTACATTTGTTACACAAGAAATACAGATTTAGGAAAACTTTAAGATATAATTAACCTTGGCTAATAGCTAGATATGAAATTGTTAATTAAAAGTTATTAAAATTTAGGATTTGTTAATAAAATAATTTCAAAATTATTAGATTAATTAAATTATTTGTATAGTTTTGAAGAGTAATTAAACCATAAACTTTGTTGAAAAGAGAGAAGATGCTTTAGTATCTTCTTTTTTTTATTTCAGATTCTTATAAAGAGTCTAAAATATCAAGAATAATTGCACAACCTCTTTTGATCTCCTCTTTACTAATAGTTAAAGGAGGAGTAATTCTTACAGCTTTGGGCTCAAAAAGCAACCAAAAGAGTAATAATCCTGTATTTATGGCTTCCAGAATAAGATGATCGGCAGTTTCTTTATCCTTTAAGATCAATGCCAGCATAAGTCCTTTTCCTCTGATCTCTAGAATTTCTTTATGAACAAGAATCTTTCTAAACAAGGCTTCTTTTTCATCGATCTCATTCATAATTTCACTCCTGGTGATTTCTTCAAGTGTAGCCAGTGCAGCAGCGGAAATAACAGGATGACCGCCAAAGGTAGTGATATGCCCTAGTTTCGGATGCTCTTTAAGCAGACTCATATTCTTATAAGAGGAGATAAAAGCACCAATAGGCATTCCTCCGCCTAGACCCTTCCCGGTGATAAGAATATCAGGGATTACACTGTAATGTTCAAATCCGAAGAGTTTACCG
>QNYL01000214.1 GCA_003973375.1 Flavobacteriia bacterium | reverse complement strand
TTACTTAAAGGTGCATTTTCTAATTTATCAGTACTGCCTTTTCCGCCAAGAGCTCCCTCCCCGATTCTGGAAAAGACAAGATATTCATCGTATTGCTCTCTTTCAAATTTAGCGATGATCCCTCTTGAACGGTAGATACGGAAAGCCTTTACAGCGGCCACTAAAAATTCACGTACGTGATCTTCCCGGGTAAAATCTTCAAAATTAATCTTTGCAAATAAATTGGCCAGCGGAAAAAGAGCTCTCGATTTTAACCATTTTGAGAAATCATTACGTTTGGAATGATAAACAATTGATTCTTGTGACACTTCTGATAAAGCCTTTTGAAAACTTTTAAGATCATGGGCTCTTTTAATGATCTTTTTTTTATCAGGATCCCAGAACTCAAAATCTCCAAAAGAAAAATATCTGGTAATATGTTTTTTGATATCCCGACCTAAAGTTTCCGATTCCTTATGCAAAAACTTGGCATGAAGCTCTACAGCACGCTTTTCATTTTTCGCCTCAGAAGATTCAATAATTACCGGGAAATATTTATCGTATTTTCTAACATACTCTAAAAAATGGAATCCTGCCTGCTTGTTCTTTTTACCATCTTTAAAATAAGTTACATCAGAAATCACCCCCAGAAGATTCTCTTTGTATTTCTGAAAAAGATCAACCCCCTCTTCATAGGTTGTTGCCAGTAAAACTTTTGGCCGGCCTCTTTTAGACATGATCTTTCTGTGTTCATTGAGCCCGTCCTGAATAAAGGTCTGCGTCTGATTCATCAGGATCTTATAAATTAATGGCATATATCTCGAATAGAAACGAATCGAATCTTCCACCAGCAAAATAGCTTTAACACCTATAATCCCGATGTCTTTCTCAGCATTCATACGATCTTCCACCAGTTTGATAATGGCAATAAAAATATTCACATTACCATTCCAGTGAAAAACAAAATCTATATTATTCTTATATTTTTTTTCTAAAAGTTTGTGCAGTTCATCCGAATAATGGCTGATTGCCACAATGGGAATAAACGGAAAATTTGCTTTGATCTCATTGGAAATATTTACTGCTTTCTGAGCTGTATCCAGCCAAACAATAACCAGATCAATATTATCCGTTTCCATAATAGTTTTGGCACTATTTGCCGAGAACGCATGTAAAATATTAGGCGGATATCGCAGATTCAGAGCCGAATATTCTTCAAAGATCTGTTCATCAATTCTTCCGTCTTCTTCGAGCAGATAAAAATCGTAAAAGGAACAAATAATCAGAACATTATAAATACGGTTCTGCATCAAATGTTTAAAAGAAACTTCTCTAAACTCGTAGGTATTCAGATCGGGCAATTTACTATTCATACCGATAGATTTTAATCTGCAAGATAAGAGAAAAAAAAAGTTTGCCCAAGCGGACAAACTTTTTTAATAAGAGTATGTATCTGTTCTTAAGAAATATTATGAAATAAGTTGACGGAAATAACGAATTTATTTTTTTTATTATCAAGGCAAAATATTCAAGCATAGCCTAAGCTATGGTTTAATATTTTAACGATGAAAAAGGAAAAAAGAACGAGTTAAAATGGCAAGTTATTCCCTAATAATTCCTTAAACTATTCCCTGATCCAGCATTGCATCAGCTACTTTGATAAATCCGGCAATATTGGCTCCTTTAACATAATCGACAAAACCATCTTCTTCGGTACCAAATTTCAAACATGCGGTATGGATTGATTTCATAATACGGAGCAGTTTTTCATCTACCTCTTCAATAGTCCAGTTAAGTTTCATTGCATTTTGCGACATTTCCAGTCCGGAAACTGCCACTCCTCCTGCATTGGCTGCTTTACCCGGTGCAAACGGGATTTTCTCTTTGTGGAATACTTCGATCGCTTCCGGAGTACATCCCATATTTGAAACCTCAGCTACATATTTTACACCATTTTTAACTAGTTGTTCGGCATCATTACCATCCAGTTCGTTTTGAATAGCACAAGGCATAGCGATATCGCAAGGTACTTCCCATGGTTTTTTCTCCGGGAAAAATTTAGCCTCAGGGAATTCTTCCGCATAAGGTGAAACAATATCATTATTTGAAGCCCTAAGCTCAAGTAAGTATTCGATCTTATCTTCATCCAGACCTGCTTCATCATAAATATAACCATCAGGCCCTGATATTGTTACTACTTTTCCTCCAAGCTCAATAACTTTCAGGGCAACACCCCAGGCAACATTACCAAATCCGGAAATGGTCACAATCTTACCTTTAAACGAATCCTTGTTAAACTTAAGCATTTCATCGGTAAAATAAGTTGCTCCGAAACCTGTAGCTTCAGGACGGATCAAACTTCCACCCCAATTTAGGCCTTTTCCGGTTAAAACACCCGAATTTTCCTGTTGTAATTTTTTATACATACCGTATAAAAAGCCAATTTCTCTTCCTCCTGTACCAATATCGCCTGCAGGCACATCGGTATTAGGACCAATAATTCTCCAAAGCTCCAGCATAAATGCCTGGCAAAATCGCATGATCTCGTTATCTGATTTTCCTTTCGGATTAAAATCGGAACCGCCTTTGGCACCTCCCATAGGAAGCGTTGTTAAAGCATTCTTAAAGGTCTGTTCAAAACCTAAAAATTTAAGGATGCTCAGATTCACACTTGGGTGAAAACGAATACCCCCTTTGTATGGGCCTATGGCATTATTAAACTGAACGCGATAACCTAAATTTACCTGTACGTTACCTGCATCGTCAACCCACGAAACTCTGAATGTCAGAATACGGTCGGGTTCAACCAGTCTTTCGATGATCCTGGCTGTTTTATATTGTGGGTTTTCGTTGTAAATGGTCTCAATTGATTCCAAAACTTCCTGAACAGCCTGTAAATACTCTTTTTCTCCAAGATGCTTTGCTTCCAGATTATTAATGATTTCACTTGGTTTCATTGTATAAAATATAAAAGTTGTTTTTAAATAGTTTATTTTACTCTTGCAAAAATACTGATATTAGATTTTATTTTAATAATTTTTGGTATATTATTTTAAAAATATGATAAAAAAAAGCTGTTTTTTTGAATTGTTTAAAATTAAGTTAAAAATATTCAAATTTAGAACGGTCTATTTACATAAATCCGTCAGGCGGAAGATCATCAATATTTTCTTCCAGAGATTCTTTAGGTCTTTCATTTACATAACCCTCTTTAAAAATAGCCGCTTTGTTCTTTTTTCCTTCAATCACAATCGTTAAAGGTTCTTTAAAACGAATATGCCTTAAATATTCATCTTCGTATTCTGCTTTCCGGGCACTGAGATAATCCAGATCAAAATAACCATCATTGATAAAAGGATTGATCGTAAGATAGCCCACTTTAAAAGAAGTTAAGTTCTGGAAAAAATGCGTTCCCTGACTTGGATCTATCCGGAAATCGTGTAAACCGGCCTCTACAATAATCTTAGCTGCAGAGATCTGTGGCCATATAACAGGAATTCCAAGCCACGGATCACTTGAGCCCCATCTGCCGGGCCCTACCAGAATATAATTTTTATCTTTTGCCAGAAACTCTTTATTGATCTTTTCCACAGCAACAGCAATCTCTTTGGTATTCTCCGAATTAAAAGTATCCGGTTTTACATAAACAAAATCATAAAGGTCTTCATAATTTCCGTTACCGAGAGCAGATTCGGAATAAATAATAGTATCTGACATCTCAAAATTATCAGGCAGAACACTGGTTTCATAATTGGTTTCTACAATGGGCCTGATCTGAAGAAAACTGAATTCTCTGGGCTGCCCTTTTGGGACATCGAGATTTACCGCAAATTCAATTTCAATCGGATTTCTCATTTCACGCTGTCCTACACGCAAAAGATTTTGCAAGATCTTTGCCAGCGGAAAACTGTCATATTTTAAGATATTATCAAAAGTAATCACCCTGAAACCATCGTGTAGCACCCCGGGCCTGATCACATTATTCTGAAGGTCATAAGTGGAAGCTACAAATTTTAAAGAACCGTGATCCTTCGCTTTTCTGATGGTTATTTTCTTTTTATTTACAGATTCATTTACAGAGACCTTATAACTGTCAGGATTCATATCGAGGGCATAAAAATATTTCTGAGTTTCCCTTTGGGTTGTTGCCGGAGAAGAAAGCTGAAGAATCTTTTTAGGGTGATAAGGCGAGAAGCGTAGAGTGGTTCCTCCACCTACAATGATCTCTCCCAGCCCCATGGCAATATTAACAATTCCCTCATTAGATTTTTCATCCCCGATAGGATAAAAATTGATCGATCTTGCTACACCGGAGATATTCGGATAATACACATCTTTGTATTGTTTTCCGGTAACTTCCTGTAAGATAACCGCCATTTTATCCTCTTCAATGGTATGAGAAGAAGCTTTCATATACGCCTTACTACTCTGAAAAAAGGCAGAAGCCATAACCGATTTAACCGCATTAGATACCATATCGAGCATTCTGTTCTTTTCACAATTCGGAATCATGTAAGTAGCAAACACACCTGCAAAAGGCTGATAATGTGAATCTTCCAATACACTTGAAGAGCGTACCGCAATGGGTTTATCAGAAAATTTAAGAAAAGCCTGAATATCTTTCATCGCCCATTTAGGCAGGGGTTTGGAAATAAAACTGTTTAAAATTGCTTCATCATCATCTCTGTAACGGTCAATATTTGATTTTGCAGCTATTCTGATGAGTTCGTGAGTCTCCATAAACTCGTCAAAAACCTCAGTACTCAGCACAACTGTTCTTGGGATAGAAATATTTACATCTTTAAATTTATTGAACAACTTGTTCCTTTTTAAAAAGGAATCAATAAAAGCCAAGCCTCTTCCCTTACCTCCCAGTGCTCCATCGCCAATCCTGGCAAAGCCCAGATATTCATCATATCTTTTTCTGTCGAATTTAGCTATAACCCCTCTGGACCTGAAAATTCTGTATGCCCTGATCGAATTGATCAGGAACTTTCTTATTTCTTCAACATCATCAAAATCGGTATGTTCCACCCTACCAAAAAGATCAGCTAAAGGAAACAGTGCTCTGGATCTCAGCCACTTGGAATATTCATCTCTTTTAGCGTGATATTCTATCGCGTCCGGGCTTACTAGGTTCAAGGTCTTCTGGAGACCGTTAAGATCCTTAACAACGGCAACTACCTTTTTCTGAACCGGATCCCAAAATTCAAACTGACCAAATGAAAAATATTTTGTTATATATTTTTTAATATCATCTCCAAGGGTTTCGGAGTATTTATGGAGGAATTTTCCTTTGAGTTCGAGTGCTTTCTTTTTATTATCCTTACTGGAGGATTGCACCAAAAAAGGCATATAACGATAATGTTTTCTGACGTATTCCAGAAAATGGAATCCTGCTTCCGTATCGCGCTTTCCTTCTCTGAAATAACTCACATCAGAAATTACACCGAGTAGATTTGATTTATATTTCTCAAACAATTCCATCCCTTCTTCATAAGTTGTGGCCAGCAAGATCTTTGGTCTTCCCCGCATCACCATCATACGCCTGTGTTCGTTCAAACCTTCTGACATTAAGGCACCGGTTTGCTTCAGGATCACCTTATAGATCAGCGGCAGATATCTCGAATAGAATTTCAGGGAGTCTTCAACCAGCAGAATTGCCTTTACCCCTATCTTATTGATGTCAAACTCGGCATTCATACGATCTTCAACCAGTTTTACGATGGCAAAAAAGATATCGATATTTCCGTTCCAGTGAAAAACAAAATCTATAGAGCTGGCTTCTTCATTTTCCAGTTTTTTTCTCAACTGAGAAGAGTAATGACTCAAGGCCACAATCGGAATATGAGGAAAACTCTCTTTGATCCTTTTTGAGGTTTCGAAGGCTTTGTAATTACCTATATCCAGCCAGGTAATTACCAGATCAATATTGTCTGACCTCAGTATTTTCAATGCCTTCCTAACAGAATAAGCATGAATAAAGCTGGGAGGATATCTCAGGCTTAAAGCAGTATATTCATTAAAGATCCGTTCATCTATTCTCCCGTCTTCTTCCAGCATATAATAATCGTAGTTAGAACAAACTATCAATACTTTATAGACCCTTTTTTGCATCAACTTATCAAATGCAACTTCTTCAAAAGTATAGGTTCTCAGATCCGGGAGCTCTTTTTTGGCCATTTTTATAAAAGAATTAATATTTCATTGCAATTTAAAACAAATAAAGGATATTTTTTTGTTTAATAAAAAAAGACTGTCTTTTCAGACAGCCTTTTAAAAAAAATTTAATATTAACGGTTAAACAATACCCTGATCCAGCATAGCATCAGCTACCTTAACAAATCCGGCAATGTTAGCTCCTTTTACATAATCCACATGACCATCTTCCTGTGTTCCGTATTTTACACAAGAAGCATGGATATCATTCATAATTCTATGTAATTTGGCATCAACCTCTTCACGTGTCCAGCTGTAACGCATAGAGTTCTGACTCATTTCCAATCCGGAAACAGCCACACCACCTGCATTAGAAGCTTTACCCGGTGAGAACAATACATTGGCAGCCTGAAATATTTCAATACCTTCAGGAGTAGTAGGCATGTTAGCACCTTCGGCAACACAGATCACTCCGTTTTCAACCAAAGTTTTCGCTTCTTCACCATTCAGTTCATTCTGAGTGGCACATGGCAGCGCTACATCAGCTTTTACACCCCAGGGTCTTTCTCCCTTAAAGTATTTTGCATTTGGATATTCTTTAACATATTCAGAAATTCTTCCTCTTTGAACATTTTTAAGATCCATTACATATTCCAGTTTATCAGCATCAATTCCTTCCTCATCGTAGATATATCCTCCTGAATCTGATAAAGTAACCACTTTACCGCCTAATTGAATCACTTTTTCAGTAGCATACTGAGCCACGTTACCGGAACCAGAAATAGCAACCACTTTTCCTTTAAAGGAATCATTTTTAGTATTCAGCATATGCTGAGCAAAATAAACAGTACCGTAACCTGTAGCTTCCGGACGGATCAAAGACCCACCAAACGAAAGTGATTTACCGGTTAAAACACCGCTAAATTCATTGCGCAATCTTTTGTATTGTCCGAAAAGGAAACCGATCTCACGACCTCCCACTCCGATATCTCCCGCAGGAACATCAGTATTAGGACCAATATGACGGAATAATTCACTCATAAACGACTGAGTAAACTTCATTACTTCATTATCTGATTTACCTTTTGGATCAAAATCAGAACCCCCTTTACCACCTCCCATAGGAAGTGTAGTCAAAGCATTTTTAAAAACCTGTTCAAATCCCAAAAATTTTAAGATCGAAAGATTTACTGAAGGATGGAAACGCAATCCCCCTTTGTAAGGCCCGATAGCCGAATTGAATTCAACACGAAAACCTCGGTTAACCCGGGTTTTCCCCTGGTCATCTACCCATGGTACACGAAACATGATCTGTCTTTCAGGTTCGATCATTCTTTCAAGTAACATTTTTCCTTTATAGGTCGGATTTTCTTCGATAAAAGGAATAATAGCTTCTGCTACTTCATGAACGGCCTGAAGAAATTCAGGTTCATGTGAATTACGCTTTTTAGCGTATTCCATAAAGGCATCAATTTTTGATTTCATAATTTTATGCTAATTAAATTATTAATTTATGAATTGTTAATACACAAATGTATGTAATTAACAAATACAAAAAGGTGACAAATGTCTTATTATTATAATTTTTTGAAAAATTTAAAAGCTGATAAAATTGCCGCCTTAATTCACTGTATATTATAACAAAAAAATGTAAATTTGCGCTCTAATTTTACAGTGAAGATGAAGCAAAAGATACAAGACCTGTTACTGGATATCGAAAAATTCAATGCAAAATCATTAGATGAGGTAGAAAAATTCAGGATAAAGTTCTTGGGAAGTAAGGGAATTATCAAAGATCTTTTTAATGATTTTAAAAGTGTGGATGTTTCTTTAAAGAAAGAAATCGGCCAGGCATTGAATCAGTTAAGGAAAGAAGCTACTGATAAAGTGAATGCTTTAAAAGAAGCTCTTGAAGACCAGAAACAAGATGAAAGAAAATACGACGACCTTACGCGTCCGGCAGAACCTTTGGATCTGGGATCACGGCATCCGATCTCTATTGTAAAGAATCAGATTCTTGAGATCTTTTCACGCATCGGATTTACTGTATCCGAAGGACCTGAAATAGAAGATGACTGGCATAACTTTACCGCACTGAATCTTCCCGAATACCATCCGGCAAGAGATATGCAGGATACCTTTTTTATTGAAACCGACCCTGATATTTTGCTGAGAACACATACCTCATCCGTACAGGTGCGTTATATGGAAAATCACAAACCACCTATCCGTACGGTTTCTCCGGGAAGAGTTTTTAGAAATGAAGATATTTCTGCCCGTGCACACTGTATCTTCCACCAAGTGGAAGGTTTATATATTGATACCGATGTTTCCTTTGCCGATCTAAAACAAACCCTTTTGTATTTTACCAAAGAGATGTTCGGGAAATCAAAGATCCGTTTGCGCCCTTCTTATTTTCCTTTTACAGAGCCCAGTGCCGAGGTGGATATTTACTGGGGACTTGAAACCGAAACCGATTACAAGATTACAAAAGGAACAGGATGGCTTGAAATTATGGGCTGCGGAATGGTAGATCCCAATGTTTTAAAAAATGCCAACATCGATGCTGAGAAGTACAGCGGATTTGCCTTTGGTATGGGAATTGAAAGAATTGCCATGCTGTTGTATCAAATCCCCGATATCAGAATGTTCTATGAAAATGATGTAAGATTCCTAGATCAGTTTAAATCGGTTATTTAAAATGGATGATCTGAGAGAATTTCTTACCCAAAAGGGATATCATCGTGTAAAACTAAAAAAGACCATTACCAATCATTTTGAGATCAAAGCAAAGATCAATGGGGTTAAAGGTAATTTTATACTGGATACCGGCGCCTCCGGTTCCTGTATCGGATTTGATGATATTGAGACCTTTAAACTGATTTCGGAAGCCTCAGAACACAAGGCCAGCGGAGCAGGGAATTCTGAGATCGATACTCAAATAGCCAAAAAGAATAAGATCAATATCGGAAAGTTCAAACTGAATAAGGTTCCTTTGATCCTGATCGATTTAAATCATATCAATACCGCTCTGGTCAATCACGATGCCAATCCTGTACAGGGAATCATCGGTGCCGACATCCTTCACAAAGGAAAGGCCGTTATTGATTACGGTAAAAAATATCTATATTTATTATCTCAAAAGAAATAATAACAAAACCTGCTTTAAGATGAGTTCACCCGACAACCGTTACAATTTAAGGGGTGTTTCTGCACAAAAGGAAGATGTGCACAATGCCATTAAGAATATTGACAAAGGTTTATTTCCAAAGGCTTTTTGCAAGATTATTCCGGATCACCTGACCGGCGATGAGGATTATTGTGTGATCATGCATGCCGATGGTGCCGGAACAAAATCATCTCTGGCCTATATGTACTGGAAAGAAACCGGTGATATTTCTGTATGGAAAGGTATTGCACAGGATGCGCTCATCATGAATATCGACGATCTGCTTTGCGTGGGAGCTACTGATAATATTTTACTCTCCTCTACCATTGGCCGTAATAAAAATCTTATTCCGGGTGAAGTGATTTCAGCCATCATCAACGGAAGTGAAGAATTACTGGATCAGTTAAAAGAATTCGGCATAACTATTTATTCTACCGGTGGGGAAACCGCAGATGTGGGCGATCTGGTTAGGACTATAATTGTAGATTCTACCGTAACAGCACGGATGAAACGCAAAGATGTGATCGACAATGCCAATATACAGGCCGGTGATGTTATTGTAGGACTGGCTTCTTTCGGACAAGCAACTTACGAAACCGAATACAACGGAGGTATGGGAAGCAATGGTTTAACCAGTGCCCGTCATGATGTTTTTTCAAAATACCTTGCTAAAAAATATCCTGAAAGTTTTGATGCTTCAGTACCTGAAGAACTAATCTATTCCGGAAAGGTAAAATTAACCGACAAGATCGATGGTGTTGATATCGATGCAGGAAAACTGGTGCTTTCGCCTACGCGAACTTATGCCCCTATTATTAAAAAGATCCTTGAAAGCCACAGAAATAAAATTCACGGAATGGTGCATTGCAGTGGTGGTGCTCAAACCAAAATCCTTCATTTTATTGACGATCTTCACATCATCAAAGACAATATGTTCGAGATTCCGCCTCTGTTTAAACTGATCCAGGAACAATCTCATACCAGCTGGAGAGAAATGTATCAGGTTTTTAATTGTGGCCATCGAATGGAATTGTATGTACCCAAGGAAATTGCTGAAGATATTATCGCCATATCCAAATCATTTAACGTAGAGGCTCAAATCATTGGAAAAGTAGAGGCTTCTGATAAGAAAAAACTAAGCATTACCAGTGAATATGGTGAGTTTATTTATTGATCCTACGATAAAAAGCGATAAGCGAAGAAGGAAAAGGGATTGGTTGATTTAAAATTCAAAATTTAAGATTCATCCAATGACTCTTTTCACACAGATTGTTAGTCATTGGATGAATGGGATAACGAATTGTCAATTTGAAATTTGGGATTTAAGATTTGCCAATGTTAGTCAAATGTCTAACCC
>QNYL01000074.1 GCA_003973375.1 Flavobacteriia bacterium | reverse complement strand
TGGTGAGATCTATGCAAACAGTTTAAACGGTACAGGTAAAACTAAATTTGTAACTACTCGTTTTGGGAATGTGCTTGGATCAAATGGTTCTGTTATTCCGTTGTTTAAAAAGCAGATAGAGCAGGGTGGCCCCGTTACGGTTACCCATAAAGACATTACCCGATTCTTTATGACCATTCCGGAAGCCTGTCAGCTGGTGCTGGAAGCCAGCGTTATGGGTAATGGTGGTGAGATTTATGTATTTGATATGGGTAAATCGGTTAAAATATTTGAGCTGGCTAAAAAAATGATCCATTTAAGCGGACTTCAGTATCCGGATGATATAGATATTGTTTTTTCAGGTTTAAGACCCGGAGAGAAATTATATGAAGAGCTTTTGGCTACTGAAGAAAATACTATTCCTACTTATCATGAAAAGATCCTGATTGCAAAAACACCTAAGATCGATTATAAGGAAAAGAAGCAACAGATTGAAGAACTGATGAAAGCAGAAGGATTTACTCCCGTGGAAATTGTTTCCAGATTAAAGAAAATTGTACCTCAGTACATATCAAATAACTCTGAATACGAAAAACTTGATCAGGTTAAAGTAAAGAAGTTGAAACTGGGTTAAAAGATCTTTTTAATTACGCGCAGTTTGTGTGTATGTCTTTTTAGGTGGTTATTGAAGATTCCGCTTTGATCAAGCTGATCAATTCTTACTTTCCCATAACTGTGTATGATATGGTTATTTGCCAGAATAATTCCGGTATGAATAATATTGCCTTCTTCATCATCGAAAAAGGCCAGATCTCCGGGTTCGCTTTCTTCAATAAAACTTAAAACTTCACCGGTTTGAGCCTGCTGAGCAGCATCTCTTGGAATATAATGACCATTGATCTTATACACCATTTGTGTAAAACCGGAACAGTCAATTCCTAATGGTGTCCTGCCTCCCCAAAGAAAAGGAGTATTCAGATAAAGATAAGCTGTTTGAATAATCTTTTTCTTATTGTAATTTCCTGAGAGGTTCTCTCCTTCAAAAAAGTACTGTGTATTATTTATAGTAAAATTATGATTCTGAATGCCACATAAAATGGCTCCCAGACTTATTAAAGTAAGCGAATTATCCTGCTCGCTGATAAAATTGATCAGTTCTCCGCAATAAACCTTTTCGGCGTTAATGATTCTTTGGTATTCTTCTGTATTGAGTTCTGTGATCTGGTTTTTAGCCAGCCAGCCTTCATACTGGTCGTAATCGGTAGTGATTTTTAAAAACCCTGATTCTGATTCGGTGATCTTAAAAGTTTCTCCAAACAAAACCTGTGAGATCATTTCGCTGCAATCATCAGGTTCTTTTCTTAGAGGTATAGCGATTAAAATACAGATTCCGTATTCCATAAATTATCAGTTAAAAAAACAGAGGTTTATAAATTTTCAATAATCATAGCACTGGCACCACCACCTCCGTTACAAATACCTGCACCGCCAATACGGGCATTATTCTGCTTAAGCACATTAATCAGTGTTACAATGATCCGTGCTCCGGAACAACCCAGCGGGTGACCTAAAGAAACTGCACCACCATTTACATTTACCTTTTCAGGATCGAGATTTAATATTTTAATATTGGCCAGACCTACAACCGAAAAAGCTTCATTAAATTCCCAGTATTCTACATCTTCTATTTTTGTATTTGCTTTTTTAAGCGCAATAGGTACTGCTTTTGCCGGTGCTGTGGTAAACCATTCCGGCTCTTGTGCAGCATCTGCATAGCCGGTTATTCTTGCCAGAGGTTTTAACCCTAAAGCTTCAGCTTTCTCTTTGCTCATGATCACCAGTGCAGCAGCACCATCATTTAATGTTGAAGCATTGGCAGCAGTTACACTACCCTCTTTGGAGAATACCGGACGTAATCCGGGTATTTTTTCAAGGATCACATTTTTATATTCTTCGTCTTCTTTAACGATTTTTGGTTCTCCTCTTCTTTGAGGAACTTCTACAGGAACGATTTCCTCATCAAATTTTCCTGAACTCCATGCTTTCGCTGATCGGGAATAGGATTGAATGGCAAATGCATCCTGTTCTTCCCGTGTAAATTTGTGAGTTGTAGCGCAAAGATCACCGCAGGTTCCCATGTGTTTTCCATCGTATACATTGGTAAGACCATCTTTTAAAAGTCCGTCTTCCATTTGTATATTTCCTAATTTCTGTCCTTTTCTTCCCTGCAGATAAAAAGGGATCGCACTCATATTTTCCATTCCTCCGGCAATAATTATCTCGGCATCTCCACTTTTTATCGCTTGTGCAGCAAAGGAAATGGCTTTCATACCCGAAGCGCAAACTTTATTAACTGTGGTACAGGGTACAGTATAGGGTAATCCTGCATAAATAGCAGCCTGTCTTGCCGGGGCCTGTCCAACACCCGCCTGAACAACATTGCCCATAAACACCTCATCAACCAAATTTGGATCAAGGCCGATCTTATCCATAGCTCCTTTAATGGCAATAGCTCCTAATTTTGGTGCCGGGATACTCGATAGACTTCCCATAAAACTACCTATCGGGGTTCTGACTGCTGATACGATTACTACCTCTTTACTCATAAGTTTACAACTTAAAAATTTACTACGAAAGTAATTAATTTTGACCAAAATATAGCATATCGAAAAACTTTTCATTTCTGATCTTTATTGTAGTTCAATTGTGAAATGTTTCTTATTTTTATTAATTCAAACTAAGAAATATACAGATCATGATGGATTTAAAAAGTAAAAAGCATTATATAGCTATAATAGGAGGTTCAATCTCGGGCTCTGAAGCAGCCAAAGTGCTGGCAGATAAAGGTATAAGAGTAGTGGTGTTCGAAATGAATAATCTTCCCTACGGAAAAATAGAAGACGGATTGCCTTGTTGGCATGTGGGATTAAGGGATAAACAGGAAAAGAATATTGATGAAAAACTCGACAATGAAAATATCAGGTATGTACCAAAAGTTCAGATAGGGAAAGATATTCCGTTTAAAGACTTGGTTGAGGACTGGGGATTTTCGGCGGTTATTCTGGCCAATGGTGCGTGGAAGGACAGGCCATTACCTGTTGAAAACATAGAAAAGTTCAGAGGTAAAGAACTGATCTATCAAAATTCATTGCTTTACTGGTTTAATCATAAGCACGAACCCGATTATGACGGGAGAATCTATGAAATGGAGGATGGAGCTGTTGTTGTTGGTGGAGGTTTGGCTTCACTCGATGTGATGAAGATCGGTATGATAGAACTTGTTCAAAAAGCTTTAAAAGAGCAGAAGGGAATCGATATTGACATGTTTGAGATGGAAAAGAAAGGAATCAATAAGATCTTGAGCGACAACGATACTTCGCTTGAAGAACTTGGTTTGAAAGGAATGACGTTGGTTTACAGAAGAGAAGCAAAGGATATGCCCTTAAAAGCCGCGAAGGATAATTCGCCTGAAAGCAAGAGAAAAGCCGAAGAGGTTTCTGAAAAATTGCTCAATAAATATGTAGATAAATACTTATTTAAATTTCTTCCGCTTCATATCCCTGTCGATTTTATTGAACACAATTGTTCTTTAAAAGGTATTGTTTTTCAGGAAGTTGAGATCAAAGAGGGTAGGGTGGTTCCCATTGATAAATTTGAAACTCTGCAAACCTCACAGGTTATTTCTTCAATTGGAAGTTTACCAAAAAAGATCGAAGGACTTCCATACGACAGAGACTGGTTGAAAATGAGAAAGGATGTAGATTATATGGTTGAAGGTTTTGACAATGTTTTTGCTGTGGGAAATGCAGTTACCGGAAAAGGAAATATTCAGGAATCTAAAATTCACGGACGAAAGATAACGGAGAAAATCATTGAGGAACAACTGATCGATATAGATTTGCTTGAAGAATGGCTTAAGAGCTTTAATGAAAAAGTAACTGATGAGACCAGAAAGGAAACAGATTCAATTGAGAATTTTATTAAAGATCAGCCGGTTCAGTCTGAGGAGATCATCCAAACAATTTTAGATAAAACAAAAGCTTTTCATGACAAAGTTGGATATACTACTTATAAAGAATGGATCAGGGAAAAAACTCCTATACGCTTGGAAAATATGTTATCTAAGCTTTAATTCAATTGATAAATTCATACATTTGGATTTCAAAAGTACAGAATGAAAGATTTTCTTTATAAATTTTACCGGAATCATTCCCTTATTTACAAGGTTTTGTTGTTTATCATAACAACAATATTCATTGTATATTTGTTTCCAAAGGGAGGTCAGTTTAAATATAATTTTCAAAAAGGGAAACCCTGGCAATATGAAAATCTTTATGCTCCTTTCGATTTTGCTATCCAGAAATCAGATGAGGAACTCGAACAGGAAGCCATTGAGCTTGAGAAAAATAAGGATCTTTTCTTTGTGGTAGATGATGATATAGTAAAGAAAGTAAAGAAAAGATATGATGAAAGAATTCAGATTGTTCTTCAGGATTCAAGTGCGAACGGACTGAATAAAAATGCTTTAAAACAGTTCGGGCTTAAATTTATAGACCGGGTCTATAAAACCGGATTTTTGAATAAACTGGATAACAACCGTATCAAAGATCACAAACTGATCAGTTTAAGAAGAGGAAATACGGTAAAAGTTGTTTTATCAGAGAAACTTTTTACAACAGATAAATTACTCCCTGCCATACAGAATTATTTTCAGAACAGCCGTTACAAGCAAACGGAGGAGAGATTTACAAGCTTATTCTTTGACCTGCTGGAACCAAATGTCTTTTTTGATGAAGAGTTTACCCAAAAAGCACTGGAAGAACAGTTAAAGAACAGGTCTTATACAAAAGGCCTGATCTCTGAAAATGAAAGGATCATCTCTAAAGGAGATCTTGTGGATAATGAAAAATTTCAGATTCTCACTTCACTTAAAAAAGAATACGATACTCAGCTGTGGAGTGAATCCAATTACAACTGGATTGTTCTGGGTTATACTTTACTCGTTGCTATGGTGCTTTTAATGCAGTTTCTCTTTTTGCAAAAATACAGACCTGCCATTTTTGAGGACAATACTAAACTTACCTTTATTGTATTCAATATGTTGTTTATGATAACGTTGGTTACCATAGTTCATAAGTATAAAATTAATTATATTTATGTGGTACCTATTGTGATTCTCCCCATTATTTTAAAGGCATTTTTTGATGCCCGGCTTGGCCTTTATATTCATGTACTCACGGTTTTGCTTTTAGGTTTTATCGTTCCGAATAGTTATGAATTTATCTTTTTACAGATCATCGCCGGTATTGTTACGGTTCTAACGGTTTCTGAACTGTTTAGAAGGGTAAATCTTTTCTTTTCTATTTTAAAAATTACTGTTGTTTATACCATATCCTATGTGGCATTTTCATTGATCCAGAATGGTAATCCGGATGAGTTGAACGGGCAGTATTTTGCTTTGTTCCTGATGAATGGAGTTTTCTCTTTCCTTTCCTTGTTCCTAATCCTGATCTATGAAAAGATTTTCGGACTCATTTCGGATGTTTCTCTTTTGGAATTATCAAATACCAATTCCAGGTTATTAAGAGAATTGAATGAAAAAGCACCGGGAACTTTTCAGCATTCTATGCAGGTAGCTAATCTGGCGGAGGCTTCAGCCAATGAAATAGGAGCCAATGCCATGTTGGTAAGAACAGGCGCTTTGTATCACGATATTGGTAAGATGTTAAATCCGATGTACTTTACAGAAAATCAAACGACCAATGTGAATCCGCATCAGGATCTTTCCCCTGAGGATTCTGCAAGAATAATTATTGATCATGTGATTAAAGGTATTGAACTGGCTAAGAAGAATGGAATCCCCGACAGGGTAATCGATTTTATCAGAACTCATCACGGCACAACTATGGTGTATTATTTTTACAAAAAACAGGAGGAAATCACTCCGGGTGATGTTCAGGAAAAGAACTTTACTTACCCGGGTCCTATTCCATTTTCAAAAGAAACGGCAATCCTGATGATGTGTGATGCCTGTGAGGCTGCTTCTAAAAGTATTAAAGAACCTACTGCAACACTGATAGATAGTTTGGTAGAAAAAATTATTAGCGGACAATTACAGGCCGGTCAGTTTATGAATGCCGATATTACGCTAAAAGAGATTCAAACTATTAAGAAGGTGATTAAGAAGAAGTTGCACAACATCTTCCATTTAAGAATAGAATATCCGGAATAATTTTGATCTCCCTTTATTTTAAGCTGTCGCGAAGGTGAATGATATTTTGTTTTACATGACCTTTCTGAATGGCTCTGTGGTTTTCATAACACTCTAAAAAGGCTTCGATGATCTGCAGGTCACTTGCCCTTTCAATAAATCTTTGGGAGTAATTGCATTCGGTAAGCAGATCGTTGAGTTCTTTTCTGCTCATATCCAGATAATCCAGAATGACTTCCCTACTGTATTTCTGCTCCATCAGCGATCTTACATCATCTCCTTCTTTTAATTTTTTCAGGCGTTTCATTTCCTTTGATTTTTTGCCCAGTTTATTGTACCAGAAATCAACAGGATTAAAAATAGCACTTAGGGCAGTATTAAAATTCATCGATCCTGACTCATAAGCCTGAGGTAATCCGTCAATATAGATCCTTGAATAGCGATCCTGAGGAACATTTTTGGCATCCACAACAAGCACACCGATCAGACGGTGGGATTTTACCATTACTTCATTAATTTTTACAACTTTTTCGTGTATGGCAATCTCAAGTTCATTTCCTTTTAAAAGGTCCCGTGTGATCTTTAATTTTATAGATTGATATCCGATATATGAGATGTAGATGGTGTCATTCGGGCTGGCCGAAATTTCAAACTGGCCATCGCTGTTTGTAATGGTTCCTCTTACAGAATTCAGGTTGATAATGTGTGCGCTTTGCAGAGGCTTTTTAGTAGTAACACTAATAACTCTTCCTTTAAGTTTTGTAACGATCTCCTCAGAAACCGAATCAATATCTTTCAGATTATCATTTGTTTTATCTTCCTGAGCGTAGGAAGTATAGGCAAAACTGAAAAATAAAAAGAAGAGTAAAAGTTTTTGCATGCACAATGATAATGATTAATTGATAAAAAAATGCAAAAATTATGTGAAAAACGATCTCAAAAAAAATATCTTATGATTTATAAGATATTATATTACAGCAATTTATCAATTAGGTGTTTTCTTTTTTTAAATTTGTGCGCATGACTGGAGTCGAACCAGCACGTTCTAAATCGAACACCAGGCCCTCAACCTGGCGCGTCTACCAATTCCGCCACATGCGCATTTATTTGCAAATCTAAAAAAAAATCCCGCTTTTGCGGGATAGAACTTAAATTTTTGTGACCTGGCTGGGGCTCGAACCCAGGACCCTCTCCTTAAAAGGGAGATGCTCTACCAACTGAGCTACCAGGTCGGTCAAATTCGGATGCAAATATACTATCATTTATTTATTAAACAAGTGAAATATAAAAATATTTTAAAGATATTTATCCTTTCTTTTTAGAAAACTAATTAACAATAAATTTCATATTAATGAATCAATTAATCCTCTGTTTTTTGGTTTGCCAATTAATTAAAAAATAGATGATTTAATATAGTTATATCTGTTAAATGCTGTATATAAATTGCCTAAATCAAATTATTTTTTAGCGATCAGTTTTATTATTTGACTTGAAATCTTATCTTGCGACTGACTATAATTCCTTTTATTGTTAGTCTGAAAATCAAAAAGGATGAATAAAATTGTACTGCTATTTTTTCTACTATTTTTACAGATGGGTATTTATGCTCAAAAGGAATATCCTTATGTAGATAAGGTTGGATTTATTGTAAAGATCGGACAGCAGGCTCCGGATTTTAAAATTGTATATGCCAATGGCGACCCTTCAGTGAATCTTTCCGATTTAAAAGGAGATGTTGTACTATTACAGTTCACGGCAAGTTGGTGTAGTGTGTGCAGAAAGGAAATGCCTCATCTTGAAAACAGAATCTGGAAAGCTTTTAAAGGAAAGAATTTTCATCTGATCGGGATTGACAGAAAAGAATCAATGGATAAAGTAAAGAAGTTTGCAAAAATTATGAAAATAACTTATCCTCTGGCACTTGATACCCGGGATGAGATTTACACCCTGTATGCACATCCAAAATCAGGGGTTACAAGAAATGTGTTGATCGATAAATCAGGGAAAATTGTCTTTCTAACAAGATTATTTGAGGAAGAAGAATTTAATTCACTGATTCAAAAAATAGAAGAACTTCTTAGGCAATAGATAGTATAAAATAAATGTAGTTGCTAAACATTATGAGTATAAAAAAAATCGTTTTACTCGGTTATATGGGGAGTGGAAAATCTACTGTTGCAAGACTGCTTTCAGAAGATCTGTCAATTGATCTTACCGATCTGGATGATTTTATTGAAAAATCTGAAACATCTACCATAACAGATATTTTTAAAAGCAAAGGAGAAATCTATTTCAGAAAGAAAGAGTATTTTTATTTAAAACAATTACTGAATTCAGATAGAAGCATGATTCTTTCGGTAGGAGGAGGAACTCCGTGTTATTCGGGTAATATTGATCTGATCAACAAGCTGGCAACCTCAGTTTATCTAAGATCTTCTGTACAAAGTTTATACAACAGGCTCATCAAAGAAAAAAATAAAAGGCCTTTGATTGCACATATTCCGGATGAGGATCTAAAAGAATTTATTGCAAAACACCTTTTTGAACGTGAGCCTTATTATGAACAGGCTGAATTTACTGTTGATACAGATGATAAAACACCTCAGGAGATTGTTTTAGAATTGAGCAGATTAATCTAAATATACTTTTGCCTTACCGTTCTTTTCTTCAAAAGTTACATGTTCCTGTAAAGAAGTTGAGAGGGAAATCCCTTTAAAATCGGCTTTGATAGGATATTTTTTATGATTCCGGTTAACCAGTACCGCAGTTTTAAACTGTTTTAAAGGAACATCCAGAAAGTGTTTTACACAATAGATCAGGGTACTGCCCGAATTTAAAACATCATCTACCAGTACCAGCGATTTATTTTTGTATTCTTCTGGCTTTAAAGAGGTTTTTACCCCTTTTAAGGGCTGTTTCTTATCGATAAACACCTCACATAAAACCGTGTTCAGATCAGAGATGGTATCCAGCACTTCTTTGATCTTTGTAGCCAGATAAAATCCATTACTGCTGATACCTGCAATAATGATATCTTTTTCATTAATATTATTTTCGTAAATCTGATAGGCAATTCTCCTGATCTTAAAAACAATTTCTTCGTTACTGAGTATGACTGATTGTGACATTTTTCTGTATTGTTATGGAGATCAAAGATAAGAATATTATTAAATAGTGTCCGTTCATAAAGTCATCGAATTGAAAAAATTTTTAAAGAGGATTAAGAGGTAATCACTTCTTTAATATTAAAATTATTATCGAAAATAACGAGATCGGCTCTTTTTCCTGTTTCAATGCTTCCGCGATCTTTATCTGCAGAAAGCATTTTAGCCGGATTTATAGTAACCGAATTGATCAGCTCATTCATACTTGCATTGGTGTTGTTTTTCAGGTTTCTCAATACGTCGGGAATCATATAACTGGATCCGATCAGTACGTCATTCTTCTTATAGCGAACCCCTCTTTCTGAGGAGCTTACTTTTTTATCGGTATCGTAAAAATAATCTCCGTAAGGCATGCCGGCAGAGATCACAGCATCTGTAATGGAAATAATCCTTTCCGGATTAAGATGCTCAAAGCACATTTTAATGATCTGATTGTCAATATGTACCCCGTCTCCATTAACTTCCACAAAGATCTCCTTGTCGATAAAGGGTAAAGCCGCCAAACCGGGGGATCGATGAGAAATACCGCTCATAGCATTAAAAAGATGCGTAATATTTCTGACACCTTTTTTAGAAAGTGCTGTGTTCAAATCGGTCATGGAGTGGCCAAAAGTCGGTATGATATCATTTTGCGAAAGATGATCGATGATCTTGTCGATACCCTCCAGTTCCGGGGCGATGGTCATCATTTTTAAATGACCTTCGGAAATATCAATAATTTTTTTCAGGTAATCCAGATCGGGCTTCCTGATATAATCGGGGTTTATTCCTCCTTTTTTCTCAGGATTTATAAAAGGGCCTTCAATATATATTCCGGCAATATGTTCTCTTATCTCAGGATGCCCATTGATCTGTTTTACAACATTTTTTATATGAGTTTCATTACATAAAAGAGTGGGCAGGAAAGTAGTGATTCCATTTTCTAAGATCAGATTACTGATCTCAGTAAACAAATCTTTATCTGCAGTTTCAAAAACACCATTGCCGGCCCCGTGAATATGTGTATCAAAAAAACCGGGAGAGATATAATCGCCTTCAGCATCGATTATTTTGTACTTTTTGGTTTTATCAAAGTTTTCAGAAATCTCTTTAATGATACGGTTCTCAATGACCAAATTCTGATCTTCTATGATCTTTTCAGGGGTAATGATCTTAGCGTTCTTAATAAGGATGTTCATAAGAATTCAGTTAAAATAATTCTGAAAAGAAATGGTCTTTCAATGGGTTTAATCGGAATTATTGAGATAATCTTCCAGATCTCTCCGGTCTTTCTTTGTAGGACGGCCAATACCTTTTTTCCGGTAGTAATCTTTTGCAAATTTTATAAATTCCTGATTGTCAAAAGCTTCTTCCGGAGTGATATCCTTTCGGTAAA
>QNYL01000093.1 GCA_003973375.1 Flavobacteriia bacterium | reverse complement strand
TGTACACCACTATTCAAGACGGTGACTGGGACATTCATGGAGTCTTGGATAATAGGGATTTTATTTTCAGGTATGGTGCCAAGAATATCTTCGGATGATCTTTTAAGAATTCGGCTATGGCTCTTCCATTCTCACAATGCCTTTGCATACGAAGGTGTAATGTCTTTATCCCTCTTAGTGTTAAGAAACTGTCCATAGGTCCGCAAATAGCACCGCTGGCGTTTTGAATGAAGTACAATTGATCGGCAAGTTCCTTATTGTTTAAAATAAGTGCTCCCAAAACGACATCTGAATGGCCTGCTAAATATTTTGTGGCCGAATGCATTACAATATCAGCACCGAGATCTAAAGGGTTTTGTAAATACGGACTCGCAAAGGTGTTATCAACCACAGAGATCAGCCGGTGTTTTTTTGAAATTTTTGAAACCGCAGCAATATCAATAATATTTAACATAGGATTTGTAGGAGATTCTATCCAGATCATTTTTGTATTGTCATTGATATACTTTTCAATGTTAATTACATCAGACATGTTGACAAAATGAAATTTAATCCCATACCGATTAAAGATCTTAGTGAACAAGCGGTATGTTCCTCCATACAGATCAACTGTGGAAACCACTTCATCCCCCGGATTTAATAATTTTAATACAGCATCAATGGCAGCAACACCGGAAGCAAATGCAAGTCCGTATTTGCCGTTTTCTATGCTTGCAAGCGATCTTTCCAAAGCTGTTCTCGTAGGATTAGAGGTGCGGGAATACTCATATTCTCCATGTACTCCCGGTGAGCTTTGTGCAAAAGTGGAGGTCTGATAAATAGGAGGCATTACAGCACCTGTAGCCGGATCTTTTTGTTGCCCGCCATGAACGGTCTTTGTATTGAATTTCATAAGATCTAAACTAATTTTTTTATTGAAAGAATTACTCCTAAATGAATACCTTCATGAAAAAGATTGAATTTTAAGGCTTCATCTACAGTATTCAGCGATATATCGGTACTTGATAAATAAGGTGTGTAATTTTTAAAAATACCTGATTTATAATCTTCTTCAGTCATGTCGATCAACTTCATCATATTGTTTTTGATATACAAGACTTCTTCCGCAGTAACATCTTTCTCGGGTTTAGTTCCTTTTCTAAATCTCGAAATATATTCTTCATCAATTTTCATAGGCAAACCGGAAAGATCATAGATTAGAAGTTGTTCTGTAACAACAGTATGAATGATATTCCAGATCATAGAGTTGTTAAAATTCTGTGGAATATTATTCAACTGCTTCAGAGAGTACTGATCTAAAAAATCAAGATAGGTTCTCCTATTAAATCTAAGAGTTTCAAAAATTTTATGCATATAGATTATTTTATGCTAAAAATAATTAACTTTCGGGAGATTATTGTACTGTGATGAAAAAAATATATTATTTAAAAACCTGTGATACTTCTATGAGAATTCTGAAAATGATTCCTCTTGAAGGATTTGAATTACAGGAAATAAAAACAAAACCTATTACCGTAAAGCAACTCGAAGAGATGAAAAAACTTTCCGGAAGCTATGAATCCTTATTTAGCAGAAGGGCTAAAAAGTATAAGGAAATGGGTTTGAAAGATCAGAATCTTTCTGAAAAGGATTATCAGCAATTTATATTAGATCACTATACTTTTTTAAAAAGACCTGTAATTATCATTGATAATAGGATATTTATAGGAAGTAGTAAAAAAATAATCGAATCTCTTTTAGATTATCTAAATAAAAAGAATTCATAACTGCTACATGAAAAAACATTATAAAAAAGGTCTGGTTGTACTTATAATCCTTTCTTTATTGGTAATTATTATCAATGTCTTTGTTTCCCGTTTTGTAGAGGATAAAATAAAGGAGGTTTTGACCAAGCAAAACAATGATCGTTCTGTTTCCAGTGTTCAAACAGTTAAATTTAATTTGCTTAAAAGAGAAATTAATGTAGTAGGTTTTAAGAATGAACCTACTGAAAAATTATTTGATATTTTAAAACATGGAGATAGTATTATAAACAGTCTGCAAAAAATTAGCATTACTTCTTTTGATATCATTGGAATCAATTTTTACAAACTACTTTTTAAGAATTCCGTCGACATTAATAAAATTTATGCTGAAGATATATCAGTTACGAAGTATATTTATCCAAATTCAGAGAAATCAAAGGACAGTATAAAGAAAACAAAGCCGGATTCAATATCATTAGGAAAACTTAAAGGTTTGGAATTAGGCAAAATAGAGGTAGAGAATCTTCAGTTTCAAACGATTGATGTTTTATCTGGGGATACTACACTCCGGTTAAGTCTGCAAGCTGTTAAAATGGGTGGTTTTAAAATGATAAAAGATTCTAATAAGCTTTTTCATATTGAACCTCTTGATAAAGATCTGATAATTAAAAAGGTTATAGTCAATTTTTTTAATAAAGATTATATACTTGAGATAGATCAAATTACCCGAAATAATACAGATAATATTATTGATATTGATGGTTTGCATTTTAAGCCTTTAAAAGATAAGGTTGAACTTGGAAAATCTTATAAATATAATAAGGTGGTCTTTAATGCAAATGTTGATAAAATAAGAATCTTTAATTATCAGATAAACAAGCTTATAAGGTATAATAGTTATTATATGGATAGTATTCTGTTTTCAGGAATGAATCTGGATTTATATAAAGACCGAAGGAAACCTTTCGACCTTAAAAAAAGGCCTAAATTTCTAAATGTACTTTTAAACGAGATGAAAGATACTTTAAGAATCCCCAAGATTTCCATACAGGATTCAAAAATATTTTTTGAAATGGTACTTGAAAAGAAAGAGGTTCATTTAAAAATAAATCTTTATGATATTGATGCTGATATTAAGAATGTCATCTCTGTGAATGCAGAACCGGATAAAAAACTGGTTTTGAATTACAGAAGTAAATTTATGAAAGACGCGATGTTAAAAGTTGATCTTGATTTTCCATATAAAGACAATAAAGAGCTTTTTTATATGGATGGAAGCATCAGTAAGAGTAAATTCAAGTATTTTGATTCGGCTATCTATCCTACATTGGGTATTAAAGTTCTTAAAGGAGATCTTGATGGAATGAAATTTACTGCTGTAATGGGGCCAAGACAAGCAACAGGCACAATGACTTTGCTATACCACGATCTTGAAACGGAGATCTTTAAAAAGAATTCCATGGAGCAGAATAAATTCTTAAGCTGGTCTGTAAATAAAAGTTTATACAATTCGAATCCTGTTAAAGGAAAACCGCCCAGGGTGGCTTTGATCAATGCAAACAGGTTTTTTTATAAAGGTTTTATTAATTATATCTGGCTCGCTGCTCAAAGTGGTATTGTTAACACACTAACTCCTTTTGGTAAAACAGTGGCAAAAGCCAAAAAGAAAGCTCAAAAGATGAAGGCCAGAGAGATGAGAAAGAAAAAAAGAGAAAAGAAGAAAAAGAATAAATAGAACCTTATTTTTTCTGATATAACATCGGATTCAGATCAGCTTCATAAACTGATATTTTAAAGGAATTTTCTTTCAACAAGAGCCAAGAATCTTTCTTCAAGATCTTCTTTACCTGACCAGTTATAGTTGGGTTTTACTTTAGTTTGAATATAATGAAAAGCTTCCTGTTTGGTTTTACAGGCATTTAAACCATGAAGGGTTTTGTTAAATTCTGACTGACTGTAATTGAAGAGTTTGTTTACAAAAGCTATTCTGTCATTTAAACCAACCTGTATGGTGCTGCTTGAAAGTTTATCGTGTAAAGAAAGCTGTTTCCCTTCAGGCTTTCTGCTCTCAAATAATTTTTGTGTTTCTTCAATACTTACCGTATCTTGAAACTCTTTTTTCTGACTCATATCTTCTTTAACAGAGTCGAATTTGGGTACAAAAATCTCATCGGGGATCTTTTTTTCTTTTTCCGGCTCAATATGTTCAGGGATACTATTTTTATTTATTACATTTTCAGTATTTAAAAAGTTTTTAACAGGATTCTTTTTTAAATAAGAAAGGATAATAAGATCATTATAGATACCAAGTGTTTTTTTTATAAGATCATCAAGATTACTTTGATCATTTATTTCGATAATTTCCTGTGCAGCCTCCTTTAATCTCTTTTCTAAATCTTTATCCATTTGTACCTGTATTGAAAACAAAAATATTTGATATTGTGCAAATTTAACGCTTTCCAAAGATTAAACAAGCAACAATTTTTACTACATTTGCCAATTGAGACATCTTTATATTGAAAGATAAATATAATTAACTTTTCAAGTTTGTAAATTACGAAATGTTTCTCGAAAATACAGTAAATCATACACATAAATTCGGCTGGATCGAAGTAATCTGTGGCTCTATGTTTTCCGGTAAAACCGAAGAATTGATTCGCAGGCTGAAAAGAGCGCAGTTTGCCAAACAAAAGGTAGAGATTTTTAAACCTGCCATTGATACCCGTTATGCCGATGAGATGGTGGTTTCTCATGATGAGAATGAGATCAGATGCTCTCCGGTTCCGGCTTCTGCCAATATCACTTTACTGGCCAACGATATTGATGTTGTAGGAATTGATGAAGCCCAGTTTTTTGATGATGAGATCGTGAATGTTTGTAATGATCTTGCCAATCGGGGTGTTAGGGTAATTGTAGCCGGGCTCGATATGGATTTTCAGGGAAAGCCTTTTGGTCCCATGCCTGCTCTTATGGCCACTGCCGAATATGTAACCAAAGTGCATGCCATTTGTACCCGTACCGGTAACCTTGCTCATTACAGTCACAGGAAAGTTTCTGGTGATGATCTTGTAATGCTTGGTGAAGTTCAGGAATATGAACCTTTGAGCAGAGCTGCCTATTATCAGGTTATTCAGGAAGAAAAGTGGTTAAAAACTCAAGCCGAAAAAAATGAATAATTCTCCTACTGTTTTACAGATAAATAGTAAGGCAATACGCCATAATCTTCAGTATTTCAGGTCTAAATTAAAAACTTCAACCAAATTATTGGTAATAATTAAGGCTTTTGCCTATGGTAGTGATCCGGTTGCTGTGGCTAAATTACTGACAAGTGAAAAAGTTGATTATCTGGCTGTAGCCGATACGCAGGAAGGAGTTGTTTTACGAAAGACCGGAATTGATCTGCCAATAATAGTACTGCATTCTCAAGCCGAAAACTTTGAATGGCTGGTTGAACATAATCTTGAACCGGATCTTTATAATTTCGAATCTTTTATAAGTTTTTATAAGCTTATAAAAAGTAAAGGACTGAAGGATTATCCTGTGCATATTAAATTAAATACCGGAATGAACCGGTTGGGATTTAAGCCTTTTGAGCTTGATAAGCTGAGGCAAATTATTACAAATCAGAATTATCTGAAGATAAGGTCTGTTTATTCACATCTGGCTGCAAGTGAAGATCCTGAAGAAAGAAAATTTACTTTACAACAGATAGATTTGTATAAAAAGATGTATGATCAACTAACGGAATCGCTGACCTATAAACCCTTAAAACATATTTCCAATACTTCGGGTATTCTAAATTATCCCGAAGCTCATTTTGATATGGTGCGTTTGGGCATTGGATTTTATGGTTTTGGAAATAACAAAACAGAAACAGCAAAACTAAAAAATGTATGTAATCTTATTTCAAAGATTTCCCAGATCCAGGAACTGGAAAAAGGGGAAACAGTTAGTTATAACCGCAGGTTTGTAGTTAAAGAAAAATCAAAAGTAGCTGTAATTCCGTTGGGTTATGCTGATGGTATCAGCAGAGGTTTAAGTAACGGCAAGGGATATGTAATTATTAATAGAAAAAAAGCTTTTATTACAGGTGCTGTTTGCATGGATATTTTTATGGTTGATGTAAGTAATATCGATTGTAAGACAGGGGATAAGGTTATTATTTTTGACCATCAGCAACAGATCTTAGATTTTGCAAAACAGTTAAAAACAATCCCTTATGAAATTATAACTTCAATTTCTCAAAGGGTTAGACGAGATTTTATTTAATTTTTTTTATATTAGCGCTTAATTTTAAAAATACCAAACATGTTAAAAGAATTTAAAGAATTTATTACAGGAGGCAATGTTATTGAATTTGCCGTTGCAGTGATTATGGCTGGAGCCATAGGTCTTGTTGTTAAAGGTTTTGTTAATTACATCGTTATGCCCTTTGTAGGTCATTTTACCGGAGGTATGGATTTCAAGGACATGAAGATAGTTTTAGATGATGCTGTTGTTGATGCAGCAGGTAAAGTAGTGAGTCCTGAAAATGCAATTATGTATGGTTCATGGATTAATACGCTTATCAATTTATTAATTGTAGGATTTGTTATGTTTTTAATTGTGAAAGCATATAATAAAGCAAAAAAACCGGTAGAAGAAGCTCCTTCAGGACCATCACAGGAAGAATTGCTTTCTGAGATTAGAGATCTGCTGGCCAAAAAGTAAGATTCTTTTAAAAAAAGATTACAGATCAGAGTTTTGCATCAAGTAGAACTCTGATCTTTGTTTTTAGCCTTTTTAGTTTTATAAACCTCAGCTATTGAAAGGGTATTTTCTGCTTTTTTAAGTAAAATGAATTTATCTTCTTTTGTTACATGCCCGGTTTGTAATATTTTAAAGTAAACGCCACTCTTACTTGTATTCCAAAATTGTTTTACCATTTTCGAATCGTTAAAACGGATTCCGAGTTTTACACAGGGTTCACGGGGTTTGGTAACTTCAATAATTGCCTCCCCAAGCTTGTAAACATCTCCTACAAAAATTTTTTCTTCGTCCAGATTATCTACGGTAAGATTTTCACCAAAGATCCCATGATGAAATTCAATATCAGGATATAAATTTTGCCAGTAGGCATAATGATTTTTTCCGTAGGCATAAACGGCTTTTTTTACACCTCCATGTACCTTCCGGTCAATCACATGATCGTTCTCCACATCTTCAATTCCCAAAAAAATAGAGGTTTCAACAGGATATTTATAAATTCCGGTTTCATAAACCCTGTTATTCCATTTAACAGTTCTTTTTTCTCCAATATTTACCGATAATACTTTCATTTTTTAAAGATTTTTAAATGGTGTTATTCAGGTTTTATTAGTTCCAATTGGTCTGCTATCTTTCGGTCATTGGATAAACGGGGTATTTTGTTTTGTCCCCCCAGCTTTCCTATTGATTTCATATAATTCTTAAAACCGTCTTTTGAAACTTTTGAAATCTTAAGATTTTGTAAAATATTCCCTTCTCTAAGATCAAAATAATAAATATTCTGTTTTTGCATTTCTTCATCGATCTGTTTGGCAAAAGCTTTCAGGTTGGCGGGTTCTTTTTCAAATTCGATAAACCACTCATGATAGGGCAATTCCTCTCCGGGAGCATTAATTTGCGGAGCCACCGTAAATTCCTGAATCTTTATATCTGTACCTTCTACGGCTTTCTGAAGAGATTCTTCAACTTCCTTGGCAATTACATGTTCTCCAAAGGCAGAAATAAAATGTTTTATTCTGCCGGTAACAATTACCCGGTAAGGTTTTAAGCTGGTAAATGCAATTGTATCACCAATGTTGTATGCCCAGAGTCCGGCATTGGTAGACAGGATCATGACATAATTAACACCTGTCTTTACATCTTTAATAGTGATTCGTGTTGGGTTTTCATTATAAAATTCCTCGGCGGGAATAAATTCATAAAAGATACCGCTGTTGAGTAACAGAAGCATGCTGTGTTTTGAGGTTCTGTTTTTAGGATATTGATCCTGATAGGCAAAAAATCCTTCTGAAGCAGGAAAGAGTTCAATAGAATCTACTTCCTTTCCAATTAAGTTTTCCATATTTTTACGGTAGGGTTCATAATTAACGCCCCCATAAACAAACAGATTGAAATTTGGAAAGACCTCACACACTTTTTTACCGGTTTTTTCGATGATCTTTTCAAAATACATCTGAACCCAGGAAGGAATCCCGCTGATCAGACGCAGATCTTCTTTAATGGTTTCTTCAACAATGGCTTGTACCTTGGTTTCCCAGTCGTCAATACAATTGGTTTCCCAGCTGGGTAACCGGTTTTTTTGCAGATATTTAGGTACAAAATGAGCAACAATTCCCGATAATCTTCCGGTTTTTATCCCCTTGATTTCATCCAGTACCGGACTTCCCTGCAAAAAGATCATCTTTCCATCTACAAATTCTGCTTTTCCGGTATGATAAATATAGAGTAAAAGAGCTTCCTTTGCGGCACTGATGTGATAGGGCATAGATTCTGCAGTGATCGGTATATATTTTGTCCCTGAAGTAGTTCCTGAGGTTTTAGCAAAATAGATGGGTTTTCCTTTCCACAGCACATCTTTCTCCCCTTCTTTGATTCGGTTGATATAGGGCAACAGATCTTCATAATCAAAAACCGGAACCTTTTTTTTAAATTCGTCATAGCTTTTGATCTGATCAAAATGATAGTCTTTTCCAAATGCTGTATTTTTAGCTTTTGAGATCAGACCATGAAAAGTTTTTTCCTGTATTTTTACAGGATTTATGGCCCATCTGTACACTCTTTTGGCAACGATTCCGGCATATATTTTTGCAAAAAATGATTTCGACATCTAAGCTTTCTTTTAAGGGTAAAATTTTTTATTCAAAGTCGATGTAATTGGTAGGGTCTACGGCATAACCCCCTTCCCACAGCTCAAAGTGGAGGTGTGTTCCGGTAGAATATTCACCTGTCGAACCTGCAGTAGCAATAACTTCACCCGATTTTACCAGATCGCCTTGTTTTTTGTAAAGTGATTCGTTGTGTTTGTAAACAGAGATGATTCCGTTAATATGCTCAATAATAATTACATAACCTGTTCCTGCAGTAAATCCTGTAAAGATTACCGTACCATTGGCTACTGCTTTTACAGGAGTTCCTTCCTCTACTGCTATATCAACGGCAAAATGATTTTCTTTTAAGTTATATCGTTGGCTGATTGTCCCTTTGGTAGGTGATGAAAAAACAATATCAGTTTTTTTAGTGGCTTGTTCGAAAACGCTGAATTTGTCTTCTCTTTCCACTAATTCTCTAAAAGCCGAATCAACAGGAGAGGGATTCAGATCTACATCTTCCAGGCGAAGCTGTGCTATGATGGAATCTTTATCAAATTTCATGGGTTTGACCTCACCCTTAAAGACTTTCTGAATATTTTGAATATATAGACTGTTTACCGAAATAATCTGTTCTAAGGAATCGATCTTATACAACATTCCGGTGGTTTTTTTCTTGATCTCAGTTGAAGAATACCCCTGAATATATTCTTTTAAAGGAGTATATTTAATGATCAAAATGGTTAAACTGATAAGAAATATAGAGAAAAGTCCGCCGATTACAAAAACACTCAGCCGGTTCAGTTTAAATGAAAATCGCTCTTCAAAAGAATCTTCATTAATTACAACAAACCTATATTTAAACGTAAGCTTGTCTAAAAGAGTGTTCTTCTTTTTTGTTTTGTTCATCGAAATATAATTACCAAAGCAAAGATAATGATTTTTTAAGCCTGAGATAATTCAGGGCGTCTTTAACCCGAAAAATTCACCGCTAAGCTAATATTTTTGCACCAATTTACTCGATATCAATATTTTATGATGAAAATTTTTAAATTTGTTTTAGCCCAAATTTGGGCTATTGTTTAAATTTTGAGCAAGCATCTACTGCGTTGCTAACTTTTTGAGATACAATAGTATATCTGCAAAGTTAGACGCCTTGTATCTGTATACTCAGAATTTGTGAATTATCCGGGTTAATCAAAATTTATACTTTTTTTAACCAAAACGGCATCGTTTAATACAAAAGGAGTTGGCATCATAATTGAATCACGAAGAATGATATTGGGCTTAACAGTTTTTATTTTTGCATTTTTAAAAAGGTCGTAAGATGCTTCAAAGAGCTCCATATCAGGATCTTCCTTTTCAGGGATGGAAAAGCTCAAATCAATAATCGTGTCATTTTCGGTAAAGAAATAGCTTAAAATATGCTTATTCTTAAGGGTATCAAAAATAAATTCTTTCTCCTGTTTCCCTTTTAAAGCTTCCCCGTTCAGAATAAAGGTTTTAAAATGCAGATCGTCCTTACTGATCAGTTCAAGTCGGTTAACATGCTTTTCCGGAATGATCTTCAGATGAATATTTCTGTATCGATCGATAATCGTATCTTTTAATATCTCAACCTGAGGGATGGCAATATCCGTTATTTTGGCTGTTTTGTAGAGGTTAAAATTTGTACCGTATTTACTGCCGGTTATTTTATCTGTAAAAGTGCCTTCTGTAGGGTCATCACCAAGGAATTGTTGTGTAAATCGATCTGTCTTTTTGTCGTAACTTGCCCAGTAGGCTTTATTTTGATCAGCATCTAAAACATAAAGTATACTGTTGGGTTTTCTTCTGTCTTTTGAATATTTAGATGTAAATCCTGCCGAAATAAACGCCAGAACCGATAAAAGCAGAAACAAATTTGATAAACTTTTCACTTCTTTATATCCTGCAAAAACAGGTAAAAGAATACCGAGTATGAGTATGGTAAGTACCGTGCTTATAGCTGTCATTTTTAAACCTAAACCCACAGGGAACATTTGTATCAATGGAACAAAGATCAGCAATACAGGGATAACCAAAAGCGAGAAAAGGATCGTTCTTTTTTGTTCTGATTTTTTCGAATAAATAGAAATATGGAACATCAAAAGTCCGATAAATAGCGGAATGATAAAGAAACCGGCTCCCGGAAGATAAAC
>QNYL01000154.1 GCA_003973375.1 Flavobacteriia bacterium | reverse complement strand
AGCGGAGGTATTTTATTGTTGTTCGCCGCAGGCACTGCTTATGCAGTAAAAAAGTTCCGTGATAATAACAAGTAATATTACTTGTTAAAAAGACGGGCTACATATTTTCCAATTACATCAAATTCTAAATTTACATAATCGTTGACTTTAATGCTGTGAAAATTTGTATTTTCATAAGTATAGGGTATTATTGCTACACTAAATTGATTTTCTAAAGAATTTACAACAGTCAGACTAACACCGTTAATGGTAATTGATCCTTTTTCAATAGTAACATTGTCTTTTTCTTCTTCGTAGGTAAAAGTATAAAACCAGCTGCCATCCGTTTCTTCTACTTTTATACATTTACCAACCTGGTCTACATGCCCCTGGACAATATGGCCATCCAGCCGGTCGCCTAATTTCATGGCTCTTTCCAGATTGATCTCATCGCCAATTTTAATATAGCCAAGATTGGTTTTGTTAATAGATTCCTGTATGGCCGTTACGGTATGCGTATTTTCGCCCAAAGCGATAACAGTTAAGCATATGCCGTTGTGAGCCAGACTCTGATCGATCTTTAACTCGGATGAAATATTGCTTTCTATTGTTAAATGAAGGTTTCCGCTTTCTTTTTTAAGCTCAACTACCTTTCCCATTTCTTCTATGATACCTGTAAACATTTTTGTGGATTAATTGTTTAACTTTGTGGCTGTTTTTAGATAATTTTCAAAAATAATAATATTTAACCGGTTGTATGAAAAAAATTGATAAAATAAAAGTAGGAATTTCAATTGGAGATTTGAATGGTATAGGTTTGGAAGTAATCTTGAAAACCTTTGAAGACAACAGAGTTCTGGAATTTTGTACGCCAATTATCTTTGGGTCGACCAAAACGGTGAGTTATCATAAAAAGGTTTTACATCTGAATGCTCCAATAAACGGGATTGATCAGATCAGTAGAGCGATTCCTAATAAATTGAATTTGGTAAACATCTGGCGAGAAAGTGTAGTGATTGAATTAGGAAAACCCACAGATATTTCCGGTGAATATGCCCTGAAATCTCTTGAAAGTGCAACAAATGCCCTAAAGAATGAGGAGGTAGATGTTTTGGTTACGGCTCCTATCAATAAATACAATATCCAGTCGGAGAATTTTAAATTTCAGGGACATACTGAATTCCTTGAAGCAAATCTGGAAGGCGAAAGTCTGATGATTCTGATGACTGATAAGATCAGAATGGGACTGATTACCGGTCATATTCCTGTAAAGGATGTAGCAGCAACAATTACTCCTGAACTGATAGAGAAAAAGGTCAACATTATGCATAAGTCTTTAATTCAGGATTTTAACATTTCAAAACCCAAAATAGCCATTCTGGGTTTAAACCCTCACTGTGGAGACCACGGTGTAATTGGAATAGAAGATGATGAGATCGTTGCTCCGACGATTAAAAAAATACAGGAAACAGGTAAGATTGTTTACGGGCCTTATGCTGCCGATAGTTTTTTTGGTTCTCAGCTGTACAAGGATTTTGACGGAATACTCGCTATGTACCATGATCAGGGGCTGGCACCCTTTAAAACCCTGTCTTTTGGTAAAGGGGTTAATTTTACGGCAGGCCTGAACAGAATCAGAACATCTCCGGATCACGGAACTGCCTACGAGATTGCCGGAAAGAATAAGGCAGATCACAGTTCATTTAGAGAAGCTTTGTTTACCGCTTTGTCTGTTTACAGAAAAAGAACAGAGTATGAGCAACTGATTAAAAATCAACTGAAAGCAAATAAAAGGTGATTCGTGTAAAAAAACAGAAACTATTTTATTTTAAAAAAATTAATTACTACCTTTGCGCGCTTAAATTTTTATTTTAAATGAAACCGCTAAAGGAATATGACATTTCTTTTACCGGATTAAAACCTGGAAGTTATCAATTTGATTATAATGTTGATAAGAAGTTCTTTGAAGCTTTTAATTTTGATGAATTTTTAGATTCTAATGTAAAGGTAATTCTTGATTTTGTTAAAAAAAGTAACTTATTAGAGTTGCATTTTTTAGCTAAAGGTGATGTGAACGTACTTTGTGATGTAAGCATGGAGCCTTATGATCAGTCTGTTGAAGGCCAAATGAACGTCATTGTTAAATTTGGAGATGAATTTAATAATGATAATGAGGAATTAATCATTATTCCTTATCATGAAAGTCATATTAATGTTTCGCAATTCATCTATGAAATGATTGTACTTGCGATGCCAAATAAAAGAATTCATCCCGGAGTTGAAGATGGAACATTAAAATCGGATATCGTTGAAAAATTAAAGGAACTGGAACCGGGAAATAAAAAAGAAAATGAAACTGACCCAAGATGGGCGGAATTAAAAAAGTTAATAACAAATAAAAATACATAGAGATGGCACATCCTAAAAGAAAAACGTCGAAGCAAAGAAGAGATAAGAGAAGAACACATTATAAAGCTGTTGCTCCTCAAATTGCAAAAGATCCAACAACCGGTGAAGCACATTTATATCACAGAGCCCACTGGCACGAAGGAAAACTTTATTACAGAGGTCAAATTTTAATTGATTCTCAGGAAGCAGAAGCTTAAATAATAAGTTTTTAAAAACACAAAAAAACCCTCAAAATGAGGGTTTTTTTGTGTTTTATGACCAGTTTTATGTAAAAAATCACTTTTTTTGGGTAAAAGCACAAATAAATTGCTTTACTTTGGAAACTGTTTTTTCGACTAAGTTTTTATAAAAACAGTAACAAAAAGAATTATCACTATGTCTAAGATAACTGCAGCAATTACAGCAGTAGGTAAATATTTACCAGAGTATATTCTGACCAATGAGGAATTGGAAACTATGGTTGACACAAATGATGAATGGATCACTACCAGGACAGGAATTAAGGAAAGAAGAATTTTAAAAGGAGAGAATAAAGGTTCCTCTTTTTTAGGGATTAATGCTGCAAAAGATCTTTTACAGAAGAAAGAGCTTGATCCCAAAGAGATCGATCTGGTTATTGTGGCCACAGCAACACCCGATATGCAGGCTGCGTCAACGGCAGCTTATGTCGCCTCACAAATAGGAGCTTCCAATGCCTTTTCTTTCGATCTTGAATCGGCTTGTTCGAGTTTTTTGTTTGGGATGTCAGTTGCCTCACGTTATATAGAATCAGGAAGATATAAAAAAGTTTTATTGATCGGTGCTGATAAGAATTCTTCAATGATTGATTATACCGACAGGACAACCTGTATCATTTTTGGTGATGGGGCAGGTGCCGTGTTGTTTGAGCCGAATGAAGAAGGTTATGGTTTTCAGGATGAGATTCTGAGAACCGATGGAAAAGGACGTGAATTTTTAAAAGTTGAGGCAGGAGGATCAGTTCTTCCGGCAAGTCATGAAACAGTTGATAACAGGCAACATTTTGTTAAACAGGACGGAAAAAGTGTTTTTAAAAATGCCGTATTCAATATGTCGGATGTATGTGAAAGGATTATGATGACAAATGAACTTGATAACGAAGATATTTCCTGGCTCGTTGCACATCAGGCAAATAAAAGAATTATCGAGGCAACAGCCAGCAGAATGAAGCTGGAAGATGAAAAGGTAATGATGAATATTCATAAATATGGGAATACAACTTCAGCTACTTTACCTTTATTACTTAATGATTATGAAGATCAGCTGAAAAAAGGAGATAAATTGATTTTTACCGCTTTTGGCGGAGGGTTCTCATGGGGGGCAATATACCTTACCTGGGCATATTAATTATAAACGATTAAAATTAAAAAATAGGACAATGGAATTAAAAGAGATTCAAAATCTAATCAAATTCGTTGCAAAATCAGGAGCTAACGAAGTAAAATTAGAAACGGAAGATTTTAAGATCACTATCAAAACCGGAAGTGGTAAAGAAGAAACGACGATCATTCATCAACAGGCCCCTGTTGCTCAGGTGATTCCTGATGCTGGTCAGACAGTTGTTCAAAATGTTCCGGTTGCTCAGACTCAGGCTGAGGCACCCAAAGAAACTCCGGAAGAAAAAGATAATTATGTTACTATTAAATCGCCGATTATAGGAACTTTTTATCGCAGACCTTCTCCTGATAAGGCGCCTTTTGTTAAGGTGGGTGATGAGATCAACGTTGGCGATACTGTTTGTATCATAGAAGCGATGAAATTATTTAATGAAGTTGAATCAGAAATTTCCGGAAAAATAGTAAAAATCCTGATAGAGGATGCTTCTCCGGTTGAATTCGATCAGCCATTATTTTTAGTAGATCCATCTTAAAAAACCTTCTTCTTTCAGTTTTTTAAAAGATTCTGCTTGTCGGAATATTTGTTTATTAGCTTAATATTAAAGAGATGTTTAAAAAGATATTAATAGCCAACCGAGGCGAAATAGCATTAAGAATTATTCGAACGTGCAAGGAGATGGGTATAAAATCCGTAGCCGTTTATTCTACTGTTGATGTGGAAAGTCTGCATGTAAAATTTGCAGATGAAGCGGTGTGCATCGGTCCGGCCCCCAGCAGTGAATCCTATTTAAAAATGTCGAATATAATTGCAGCAGCAGAAATTACAAATGTTGATGCAATACATCCCGGATATGGTTTTTTAGCTGAGAATGCGCATTTTTCAAAGATCTGCGAAGAACACGGTATTAAATTTATTGGTGCCTCACCGGATATGATCAGCAGGATGGGAGACAAAGCCTCTGCCAGAGAAACCATGAAAAAAGCAGGCGTTCCTACAATTCCCGGTTCTGAAGGGATAATTGAAACTTTTCAGGAAGCAGAGAAAATTGCCAAAGAAATTGGTTATCCTGTGATGTTAAAAGCAACTGCCGGTGGCGGAGGAAAAGGGATGCGTGCCGTATGGAAAGAAGAGGATCTGCAAAATGCATGGGATTCTGCCCGTGCAGAAGCTAAAGCTGCTTTTGGAAATGATGCCATGTATCTGGAAAAACTTATTGAGGAGCCACGACATATTGAAATACAAATTGTTGGCGATTCTACAGGGAAAGCCTGCCATTTATCAGAAAGAGATTGTTCTATCCAGCGTCGTCATCAAAAACTAACCGAGGAAACACCTTCACCATTCATGACCGATGAATTGAGAAAAAAAATGGGAGAAGCAGCAGTTAAGGCTACAGAATATATAAAATATGAAGGCGTAGGTACCATAGAGTTTCTGGTAGATAAAAACCGGAATTTCTATTTTATGGAAATGAATACCCGAATTCAGGTTGAACATCCTATTACCGAGCAGGTAATTGGAAATTTTGACCTGATACGTGAGCAGATCAAAGCAGCTGAAGGGATTCCGATTACAGGAATCAATTATTATCCTACTCAGCATTCAATCGAATGCAGGATCAACGCTGAAGATCCATTCAATGGTTTTAGACCATCACCCGGTAAGATTACTACTTTTCATGCGCCCGGAGGACATGGAGTGCGTATAGATACTCATGTTTACGACAATTATACCATACCGCCAAATTACGATTCTATGATCGCTAAATTGATCGTTACAGCTCAAACCAGAGAAGAAGCAATCAATAAAATGCGAAGAGCTTTAGATGAATTTGTTATTGAAGGGGTAAAAACCACCATACCATTTCATCGTCAATTGATGGAAAATCCTGACTATGTGGCAGGAAACTATACAACCAAGTTTATGGAAGATTTTGAAATACAACCTGAAGAATAAGTTTCAATTTCGTTATAAAACAAAAGGAAATGCTTAGTCATTTCCTTTTATTTTTTAAATTTGTTTACAATATAAAAGTAGGCTCTAAAAATGAAAAAAGAAATAGAAATTGATGGTATTGATAAGATCATCCTGAACAATTTAATGCGTGATGCCAGAACACCGATTTTAAGTATTGCCCGTGAAATTGGAATCTCAGGAGCTGCAATTCACCAGCGTTTGAGAAAACTCGAAGCTTCCGGATTGATTTCAGGATCGAAATTTGTCATCAATCCAAAAGTTCTGGGATTTAAAACTCTGGCATTTGTTGGAATCTTTTTAGACAGTTCGAGTAAATATAAGGAAGCTGTCAATCGTTTAAAAGAAATTGATGAGGTAATAGAAAGCCATTATACCACAGGTAATTATGCTATTTTTGTAAAAATTCTTTGTAGAGATAATGAGCATCTGATGCAGGTTTTAAATCACCATATTCAAAATATCAAAGGGGTTTCAAGAACAGAAACCTTCATCTCATTAGAACAACAAATCGATCGTCAGATCAAAATTTGATCTGCACCAGATACTCTTGAGTTTTTATACTATTTACGGCTTCTTAATACTTTAACTTCGGCTGTTGTATATATTCAGATAATATATTAAAGTTACCAGAGAACTCAAAGCAGCCACTACATAAGTTCTTGCGGCCCATTTAAGCGCATCTTTGGCTGCGCCCTGTTCCTCTGGAGTTAGCATATTTTTATTTTCCAGCCAGGCAAGTGCTCTGTTGCTCGCATCGTATTCAACAGGTAAGGTAATAAAGGTAAATACTACTGTGGCAGCAAAGAAAACGATTCCGGCAAGTAAAAGCTGCGGAAAGGTATTAACGGTAAAAATTCCTGCAATCAATAAAAATGAGGCCAGTTTAGAGGAAATACCCACGGTGGGTACCAGTGCCGATCTTAATTTTAACCACGGATAGGCTGTGGCATGTTGTACTGCATGACCACATTCGTGAGCAGCTACGGCAGCGGCAGCAGCATTTCTCTGGCCGTAAACAGCTTCACTTAAGTTTACTGTTTTTGTTTTCGGATTATAGTGATCGGTTAACATGCCTCTGGCAGATACTACCTTAACATCAAAAATATTGTTATCCTCAAGCATCTTTTCTGCAATTTCTTTTCCGCTTAAATTGTTTCGCAGATGTAAGTGAGAATATTTTTTGAATTTTGACTTGAGTTTAGCCTGAACGATCATTCCCAGTCCGCCTATTAATAAAATTAGAAAATATCCTGACATAATTAAATATTTTAAAGTTTAATAAATTTTTGTTTTAAATATAATAAATTTACATCATATATTATTCCAAAACAGAATACATGTCAAAAATTCCGAATATTCTATTAATCTATACCGGTGGAACCATCGGAATGATCAAAGATTACAGATCTAATGCTTTAAAGTCGTTTGATTTTAGCCATCTAAGGGATAAAATTCCCGAGTTAAAACTGCTCGATTGTCATATCGAAAGTATTTGCTTTGAAGATCCGATAGACTCTTCTAATATGAATTCAGATAATTGGGTGAAATTAGTTGAGATCATAGAAAAGAATTACTATGATTTTGATGGTTTTGTAGTACTTACCGGAACTGACACTATGTCTTATACAGCCTCAGCAATTAGTTTTATGCTGGAGAATTTACAAAAACCAATTGTATTTACGGGTTCTCAGCTCCCGATTGGAGATTTGAGAACCGATGCCAAGGAAAATCTTATTACGGCTATTCAGATTGCTACTTTGAGGAAGAAATCCGGGCCCCGGATAAGTGAGGTATGTTTGTATTTTGAATATAAATTGTATCGTGCCAACCGTACCACAAAGATCAGTTCGGAGCAATTTGAAGCATTTGACTCTCCTAATTACCCCCCTTTGGCAAAGAGTGGAGTACATTTAAAATTTAATGATAAGTATCTGCTAAAGCAAAAAAACAAAAAGCAAAAACTTATTGTACGTAAAAATATCAATGCCAATGTGGTTATCTTAAAGCTTTTTCCAGGAATCACAAAACAGGTAGTTAAGCATATTTTAAATATTCCCGATCTGCAGGGAGTAATACTGGAGAGTTACGGATCAGGTAATGCACCAACCGAAGACTGGTTTATAAATTTGCTGGAGAGTACTCTTAAAAAGGGAATTCCTGTAGTTAATGTTACACAATGTGTAAGCGGAAAAGTGATTATGGGATACTATGAAACGAGTATACGCTTGCAGGACATAGGTATTATAAGTGGTAATGATATTACAACAGAATCGGCTATAGCCAAGATGAAATACCTTATAGGAGAGAAAGTTAGTTTTGAAAATTTTAAGATATATTTTGAAACACCTTTAAGGGGAGAAATGAGTTTTTAAGAAAATGAGCAATTTTTTATCTATAAATTTTTTCATACAAATATTTTTTTGTTACTTGCCATTCCTTATATTAAACACATAAGGAGAGGTGGCCGAGTGGCTTAAGGCGCACGCTTGGAAAGCGTGTTTAGGAGAAATCTTAACAAGGGTTCGAATCCCTTTCTCTCCGCATTTCGTGCTTTAATTAATAAAAATTTTATATCTTTAACCCGTTAACTAAATTATAAAACAAACATTAGCAAAAATGAAAAAAGTATTTACAACCCTGACAATTACAGGTTTAATGGTTTTAAGTTCAGCTCAGAGTATTTATGCTCAAGCAGAACCAGTTGTTGCAGACAAAACTTTCCATCAAGTTCTCAAACAACGATTCATTGAAGGAGGTCCATTTTTTATGGGTATTGTGTTATTAACCTTGATTTTAGGTTTAGCCATTGCGATAGAGAGAATTATCTATCTGAATATGGCTTCAACAAATACCGATAAATTAATAAACAACATTGAAGAAGCTTTCAATAGCGGTGGAGTAGAAGCAGCTAAAGAAGTATGTAGAAACACAAAAGGGCCTGTTGCCTCAATTTTCTACCAAGGTTTAGATCGTATGGATGAAGGCGTTGATGCTGCAGAAAAAGCTGTGGTTTCTTACGGTGGCGTTCAAATGGGATTACTTGAAAAGAATGTATCCTGGTTATCATTATTTATTGCTCTGGCTCCGATGCTTGGGTTCATGGGTACGGTAATTGGTATGATTAGTGCCTTTGACGCGATTGAAGCAGCTGGTGATATTTCTCCGGCAGTAGTGGCAGGAGGTATTAAAGTGGCCTTATTAACTACAGTATTCGGTTTGATTGTTGCAATTGTTCTTCAGATTTTTTATAATTATATCATTTCAAAAATTGATAGCATTGTAAACAATATGGAAGATGCTTCCATTAAATTGGTTGATTTATTGATCAGAAATAAAAAGAATTAAACATGAAAAGTAGTTTATCTAAAATTTTATCCATAGTATCCGGAGTTATCAGCATTATTGCTGTGTATTTCCTGATCAGGATAATTATGGAAGGAGATGATCCGATTATAGAATCGGTAGATCTGCAAAACAGTTTAGTTTCTCCTTATATTAAATTTGCAACATTTGTATTGATCATTACTGCAATTATTGCTGTTGTTTTTTCTTTAATCAATATGATTAAGAATCCAAAATTACTGGTACGATCTTTGATCTCTATTGGTTTTCTGGCAGTTATTCTGGTTATATCCTATATGATGGCATCAGATGCTGCAGTACTGAATGTATCAGGAAAAGTACTAAAAGGAGGTGAAGCAGGATCGGTATCTAAATGGGTGAGTACCGGTATCTGGTATTCAGTTATTTTAGGAGGAATTGCAATAGTTGCAATAGTTGGAGGATTTTTAAAATCATTAGTTTCAAAATAAAATTATGGCTAAAAGAGAAGTACCTGAAATAAACGCAGGCTCAATGGCGGATATAGCTTTCTTGTTATTGATATTCTTTCTGGTAACCACCACGATGAATGTTGACACAGGGATATCCAGAAAATTGCCTGAGAGACAGGACCCTAATATAAAGCCTCCAAAATTAAAAGAAAAGAATGTTTTTGTAGTTACCGTTAACCGTAACAATGAGATCCTGATAGAAGGTGAAAAATTTATCAAGGTTGATCAGTTACGTGAGGAAGCCAAAAAATTTATCGATAACGGAGGTGGGTTAGGAAATCCTATGAAAGATCCCAAAACCGGTGAAATGTTACCGGCTGCAGAATGCACTTGGTGTGAAGGGGCTAAAGATCCCGAATCATCAGACCATCCTAACAAAGCTGTAATATCACTGGAAAGTAACAGAGGTACCTCGTACGGTACTTATATAGCAGTTCAGAATGAATTGGTTGGAGCATATATTGATCTTAGAAATCGTTTGGCAAACAAGTTGTATGGCAGAAGCTATGAACAACTTGTTAAAGATCTGAATAATGATCCTAATAACGAAAGTTTAAAGGCTAAGGTAAAAGATATCAAATCGAAATATCCACAGATTATTTCTGAAGCAGAACCAATTAAATAATATACTATGTCTAAGTTTAAAAAGAAGAAAAAAGGATTGCCTGCAATTTCAACGGCGTCTCTGCCGGATATAGTTTTTATGCTTTTATTCTTTTTTATGGTTTCTACCACTATGCGTGAAACCGAATTAAAAGTAAAAGTAACGCTACCTTTTGCTACTGAGGTAAAGAAACTGGAGCGTAAAAGTCTGGTAAGCTATATTTATGTGGGTAAAGTGAATGGAGTAGGTGGAGATAAGATTCAGCTGAATGACAGGATCTCAGATGTTAAAAATGTAAAGTATTTTATTTTTGCTGAAAGAGAAACACATTCTGAAGATGAAATACCACTTTTAACAACTTCAATCAAAGCAGATATCGATTCAGATGTGGGTACTATTACTGATATTAAGGAAGAATTGAGAAATGTAGATGCACTTAAGATCAATTACTCCACAAGAAAAGGAGATATTACAAAGAACATAAAGTAATACTTTTTTATTTTAATATTTAAAAGGTAATCTAACTATTTAAAGTTAGATTACCTTTTTTTTATGGAATAACTTATCTTTGAATTTATTTATAAATGTTTTAATGAAAAAAATCTGGCTTTTTTTTTATATTAATTTCTT